>CAZWFH010000166.1:0-3962 GCA_964632105.1 uncultured Atribacterota bacterium | reverse complement strand
TTTGCTCACCCAAATCATCTCCGGAAATTATAGCAAAATGAGGAAATTGAATAGTGCCTAAAAGTTTAACCGCTTCTTTAAAATCCTTTAGTTCTATCTCTAACCATATTAAACTATAGCTATTCTTTTTTAATCCTGCTGTTTTAACTTCTATTTTACTATTTGTAACCGAACCATTAAATTTTTCTTTAAATAATTCTATAATTTCTTCTGGTTTCATATATTCCATTCTCTACTACCTTTTCTCTGGTATATCATATTTCGTATATCGTATATCGCAAGAAACTTAAAATCTTTATAACTATGCTCTGGGCGACGAGATACGATTCACGAGATGCGAGATACGTTTTTCGCTATTTCGCTGAAGCAGCTTTTATACTTTCTCTTAGCTTTTCTAATTTTATCCAGGCTTGTAACACTCCATTTATTATAGCTTCTGGCCGAGGAGGACATCCTGGGACATAAACATCTACCGGTATAACTTTGTCAATAGAGCCTGAAAGATTGTAGGAGTTATAAAAGACCCCTCCGCTTGTTCCACATGCCCCAACTGCTATTACTGCTTTAGGATCGGGAGTTTGTTCATATATACGTTTTACCCTATCGAGCATCTTACCGGTGACTGGACCGGTTACCAATAATACATCTGCATGCTTAGGACTACCTACCAATTTAATCCCAAACCTTTCTAAATCGTACCGAGGAGTTAGACATGCTACAATTTCAATATCACAACCATTACAAGAACCTGAATTTAGGTGAAAGACCCATAAAGATCTCTCGAAATATTTGTTTAATTTCACTTTATCCACTCAATCCTACCATAATTAATATTATTACGGTTATTATAATTATCCAGCCAGAATAATCATTTATATTACCAGTATGTATTTTAACTAAAGGATTATAGTAACCTTTTAATGCTTCCGTAAAGCCCCAATAAATATGGCTTGCGCTAATATGAGAACTTTCTTTGGTTAACTCAGGATTACCAGAAATAAAAGGTTTGTCCTGTTCAGTGTTTTTCTTATAACTTTCTTCCCCTTTATTTCTTATATAATAAACTATATAACCAATCACTAAAACTACTATTACCCAAACAATAGCACTCCAAAAACCACTACCTGTTTCCAGTAATCCTAACATTTCTACATACCTCCTAATACTGTGCCGGTATATTGCAATTGTTCTATTAAAGACATTACCGCGGGATGCACTAAATTTTTTACTATTAAATCCGGAAATAATCCAAAAAATATTATAATACAGGATAAGGCAGCCATAGCAAAGATCATACTTCGGGGCACTTCTTTAACCTCTTTAAATTGAGGTAATTTTGGTCCTAAAAACGCGCTATGAAATACTTTAACAAATGAGGCTAAAGTTAAAATACTAACCACCATAGCTATTATAGATAAAAGCGGATTGAATCTATATACAGATTCATAAATTAAAAGTTTAGAAGCAAAACCATTAAAAGGTGGAAGTCCGGCAATGGCTGCTGCTCCAATAATAAAGAAGATAGTAGTATATTTCATATAGTGAGCTAACCCACCCATTTTATTAAGATCTCTAGTCCCTGTGCTAAAGAATAAAGCGCCGGCAGTTAAAAATAATAATCCTTTATACATAGCATGATTCATAATATGAAAGATACCACCTTCCATAGCAGTAATTCCATATTTTTGTAAGGCAGCTGGATTAGCTAATACAGCTAATCCTACTCCTACTCCCAGAAGCATATAACCTGTCTGAGAGATAGCGTGATAAGCCATTAATCTCTTTATGTCTTTCTGGATAATAGCCATTGTAACACCGATAAACATAGATAAAAGACCAAAAATAATAATTATCCAGCCTACAGTTAAGGCATTTAAAGAAATATTATATAAAGAAAAAACTACTCTAAACAAAGCGTATAGACTAGCCTGACTGGCAACAACCAATATCATAGTAATTGGTGCTGGGGCTTCTGAGTAGGCATCAGGAGTCCACATATGCATTGGCACTGCTCCTGCCTTCATAGCCAGCACAGGTACTAAAAGTCCTAAAGCAATTTTATCCAATTGAGAATATTTCATAACACTAGCTATGGCAGCAATATTTAGAACATCGTATTGTCCATAAAAAATACCCACTGCAAATAAGACTAGTAGAGCAGATATTGAACTGACTACCATATATTTAAAACCAGCTTCTGCAGGTTCACCTAAATCTGTCCCCCTAAAGGAAATTAAAGCCACTGAAGCAATCGAAGAAATTTCTAAAAAGACAAAGAAATTAAACATATCACCAGTAAATACCATACCAAACATACCTACAGTCAAAAGTAGCAATAAAGAATAATATTTTTCAAGTCCACTATCATTTTTCATAAAAGCCAGGGAATAAATCGCCCCCAGGAAAGAAACAATCGCAGTAATTAAACCCATAAATATGCTCATTGCATCTACTTCGAAAATAATTCTAATGGGAAATTTAAGCCCTGAAGGTAAAGTTAAAGATGGAGATGTTGCACCAAAGACATAAACTTGGGGACCAACTGTTAGTATTTTAACCGCTAATGCAATGGTTAAAATTAAACTTACACTTAAAGCAAGGGTAGTAAGAATCCCCGTAGCTTTTTTATTTATCCGACCGATAAGCGGCACTAAAAAAGCTGCCAATAGAGGTATAGCTATTATTAATATAGGAATATGGTTCGATAGATTCATCCTTTTAACCTCCTTACCTGATCTGTATCCAAGGTTCCGTAGTGTTTATAAATCATCATGGCAACCGACAATATTAGGGCAGTAGTTGCAATACCTATAACTATACTGGTAAGAGTCAGTGCTTGAGGAGTTGGTAAGACCATTGCTTGCCCGGAGGGTGCCTGGGTATAAATCGGGGCAATTGCTTCTTTTCTATAACCTAAAGTAATTAAAAATAGATTTACACCATTTTCAATTAAAACAACGCCAATTGCAATTTTGATTAAATTCTTCTTAAACATAAGAGTATAAATTCCTAATCCAATAAATATTACTACTGCAACATAAGGTAAATTGCCTATCATTTTATGAATTCTCCTTCTTCTTAGTAAATTCCGCTGCACCTGCCATAATTAAAACAATAACTCCTAAAGCAGATAAAACTTCTAATCCGACTGCAATATTCATCAGGGGTATCACTCCTCCTGTATTCATGTCACCTGGGTTAATTCCTATAACAGTCGTATTACCAAACCAACTTCCAGTATTAGCTAAAAAGTTATAAAAAAAGGTGATTCCTAATCCTAAAAAAGCTACCACTATAAACATTGTTAATCCGCAGCTTTCAGTAATAGACATTATATCCTTTTTAAGAAATTTTTTAGTAATCAATCTACCATAAGATATTAATAATAGAGCAAATGCAGAAGCTACTACAGCTCCACCCTGAAAACCTCCACCTGGAGTAAGGTGGCCATGTGCTATTATGTAAAAACCAAAAATAATAATAAAACCATACACAAAATTGGTAACAGTCTTTACTATCCTGGACATCTCTTTCATCTCTTAACCCCCCTAAACAGAGCCACAATTCCCACCACTGCGGTAAAAAGGACTGTAGCTTCCCCTAAAGTATCAAAACCTCTATAGTCAAAGACGATAGAAGTTACTACATTGTTTGCTCCGGTTTCACTCTGAGCATTTTCAATAAAATAATCATCCATCTCACTATAATTAGGTTCTCCAAATGTTCTCATGTTTATAGCGCTAACTATCAGGAAAGAAAAGAATATTATAAAGGCGATACCGAAAATAATTTTTTTCATTTTATCCTCCTCTATCTAGTCCCTCTAATTGCAAAAATAAATATTGCCATAGTCAATCCTGCTCCAATAGCTGCTTCAGCTATAGCCACATCGGGAGCATGCAAAAGATAAAATTCTAATGAAAGAAGCAAACTGGCTACCGACAAGGCAATTATTGAGGGCA
>CAZWFH010000165.1:0-3972 GCA_964632105.1 uncultured Atribacterota bacterium | reverse complement strand
CACATTTGTAGCTAAATATTTGAACATATGATGCTTTGGGGCAATGTCGCATAACATTCCGCGTGTTTGCGAAGTGCCGAAGGCATTTGGGTGAACATAGCGAACCGTAAACACGCTGTTAGGCGACGTGTTTTGAATTTTATTATGTTTGATCAGTATATTTCCACCATGATATCGTTAATATGTAACCGAGCATAGAAGTAAAAAACAATAACAAGTAACTCCATTCTTTTAATCGATTTTTTAGCTCCTCTCCAGCAGCACCACAATATATGCCGGGAATAGACCAGGGGAAATAATGACCCCAACCTATATAGGGAATAAATTGAGCTAACATTAAAATCACTATCAAAAAACCTAAAGGAGCTAAATAACCCTTCGCCCATAAGGCAAAAAAGGAAATCCATGTTCCCAATGCCATAGTTAGTAGGACTGTAATAAAATAGATTTTAATAATTTCAAAGATAACATTATATTCCCAGCCAGGTAAATTTAATATTCCACCTACTATAAATCCTAAAATCAAATCGGAAATTGCCAAACTCAAGCACCAGATAATATAAATAATGAATTTCGCATTTAATATCTTGGTACGAGAAATCGGTAACGAAAGTAAATCTCTGTAAGTATGATCTGAATATTCTCTACCGAATAAGTAACTGGCGACAAATCCAAACGCTATTATTCCTGCGACTCCCGCTCCCTGTGTTAAATAAAGTGAAAGATAAGAGCCCCAATTTACAGGAGTTGATAACATAGAAATCTTAATACTTAAAATGCTCGATTTAGGGACCAATTCAGGATTTTGTATTAAAAACATCATAACTCCTCCCATAATAGGTATCATGGCAAAAGCAACAAAAGTAATCCACACAATACTTAAATGCTTGAGCTTTAGTAATTCTGTGATAAATGCTCTCTTTAGTTCGTTCATATTATTAACCATCCTCACTTCTTATCGTTCTTATGAAAAAGGCTTCCAAATCCTCCTCAAAGACATATAATGATCTCGGCGTCAAACCGGCATTAACCAACCATTCACAAATTACTTCCGGCTCACTTATTGCTTGATGATCGTAGATCTCAATCATGTTTTTATCGTTAATACCTGAAGGTATACCTTTGTGCTTCAGTAATTCCAAAGCTTTTAAATTATTACGAGTCTCTATTATTAACTTTTTCATTACCTGTTGCTCTAACTCATCAGATTTTAACTCTTTAATGAGTTTGCCTTTATGAATAATGCCGATTTTAGTAGCCAATTTAGCAAGCTCGCTTAAGATATGACTGGAAATAAATATAGTGGTTCCCCGCTTGGAAAGTTCTTTAAGCATTTCACGAATCTCTATGATTCCTGCCGGATCCAATCCCATCATAGGTTCATCTAAAATCAGTAATTTTAGTTCGTGCATTAATGCTTTTGCCAGTCCTAAACGCTGTAAATTTCCTAATGATAGATGTTTAGCCTTGGTATCTTGATAATCTGAAAGTCCTAATCTTTCAATAACGTCATCTATCAACTTTTTATCTGTTAATTTTCGTAAATGATGATATACTTCAATGTTTTCTCTAACGGAAAGGTTAGGATATGAATGCGTGGTCTCAACTAAGTATCCAACATCATTCCAGAGGTCAAAATTTTTACTTATATCTTTACCAAATAACAACACAATCCCTTGTGTTGGTTTTATCATTCCAAGTAGCATTCTGATTGTAGTAGTTTTTCCTGCACCATTTAATCCTACAAAGCCATATATTTCTCCAGGTTCTATTTCAAGAGAAATATTATTAACCGCAATTAAATCTTTAAATCTTTTTGTCAAATTATATGCTTCAATTATTTTCATTTTTTCCTTCCCCCATTCAAAACATGTCGCCTAACGGCCGCGCGTATGCGACGTTTTCGCCGTAGCGTTAGCGAAGGCGAAAATGTGGCGAAGCCCGGAGCGACCGAAGGGAGCGGAGCGTGTACGCGTTGTTGGATGAAGTGCCCCGCCCATTATTTTTTATTTCTTCAATAATATTACTTATCTTTTGTATATCCTCACAATAACTTAATAATATATCAGTATACTCTCTCTGCTTTTCTTGATTTTTTTCATACCCTTTTAACAACTCAATTTGATGTTTATAATAATTTAATAATTTATCAAAACCGTATTCTGAATATGCATTCTTTAAAATATATCCAGTCTTTATTTCACTTAAAAAGAACTGAATTTTTCCTAATATTTCTTCACAAGAGCAACCCACCTGTTTCTTAAAATCTCGTATCAGCCATTGCTTTTCAAACACTATGCGTTTCATCCATCCTTTATATTGCTCAGTGTATGTATTTAATACTTTTTGTGTTACTAGTGTAAGTTCCATTTTGTATGAGTCAGACAGATGAAGTTTTATATTCTTTTCAGTTGGAATTGCAATATTAAAGTCATTTAACACTTGAATGCAACCAATTTCTTTACCATGATATTTTGATGCATTTACAAATGCGAGAGCAAATCCAACTCCTGCCGCCTCAGGAGTAAGCGTGTGCTCTTCAAGTAATGCCAGCATGTCAAGCTCTGACTTATTATACTTTGAAGCAATTTTTTTAATTGCATCAACCGCAGTTTTTGTTTTCACAAATCCCGGGCCAATAGTAAATGCGTAAATTTTTTCTCCTTCAAGTTCCATTGAAGCAGTATTTGAAAATTCGACCTGTGCAGTTTTAAATATTTCATATGCACCGAGAAATGGGGCTACACCAGATGAGGAAACTGTAATGAATACTCCGCTATTTTGTTTTTTCATCTGTGCAATTGAATATTTATAAAAGAGCGCTGGCGCACGTAAATTCACCTTATAGCTATGATCAATTTCTTTTATTGCAATTTCATCCAATGCGCCAATTGGAGCAATTGTCGCGTTATTAATTACGCCATCAATTCTACCGTACGAAGCGATTGCCTTTTTTAATAACTTAGCAATCTGAGTTTCTTTGCGAATATCAATCGGGTAAAATAATATTTTTTCTTTATAGATCGTTTTTAATTCAAGAAAGATTTTTTCTAATCTACGGTTAATTTCGGCTATAATAACGGTTGCTCCGAGCCATAACAGGGCACGCACGCACTCAATGCCAATACCTCCGCCCCCACCAGTAACTATTATTACTTTACTATCAAGATTTTTATTTGTTAGCTGAGATTGTTCAATTAACATTATACGTCTCCTCATACTTTGTCTATTTTATCTTGTTCTCCAAGATAATATTTCATAATTCCTCTTCGGGCGGGGCATTTCATCCAACGTTCTCGGGCTTTGCAAAGTGCGTAGCATTTGGGCAAACGAAGTGAGCCGCAAAGCCCGTGTTATATGAAGTTGCGCCCTCAACCCTTGCCCCGTAGCTTAAATTCCCAGAATCTTGTCTACTTCAATGAATAGAATCATCGGTAATCCCCAGTACAATATTCCGAACAGGATAGACAGCAGAATCAGACCCAGAGATAGTTTGCCCATTTCACGGATTCTTTTCAACGCAAGGACAGCAAAAAGCAGAAAGATCAATCCAGTGAAAAGGCCGGGAGAATACTCCAAAAAGATGACTGAAAAGACAATATGGTTGAGACTGTTCAAAAGACCCCAAACAACGATTCCGAGTCCTACAAATAACAATCTCTCTTTGTTGATTCGGTAGATGAAATAGCCTAACACGAGAAAGAATATGAAGTAGACGTTGTGGAGAAGCCATTTAGACACTGTATAGTTCGGAATCGCCCATCGTCTTTCTGCCCAGGCTGGGAATCCGAAGATTCCTTCCTCAAGTAAGTGCAGGGTGACATATAGCAACAAAGTGCCAAGGACAACATGCTCCAATTTGGCTTCCTTGACTCTTAACATAGATTCCTCCTTATTATCCGCCTCAGACAATAGCGTTCTGTGGGGGTGCAATTTCATATAATCCATTAATAAACGCAATACTGCGTTTAT
>CAZWFH010000164.1:0-3983 GCA_964632105.1 uncultured Atribacterota bacterium | reverse complement strand
TATTTTTTGCAAGAAGGGCAATAAACAAACTTATCTTGAGTTAAAAATACGTAAGAAGGGACATAATTTTTAGCTTCTTCTTTATCGACATCTTTGGTGGGGGTGTTGCACAGAGAACAACGAGAAAATATTTTTGAATTAAGATCAATTTCTAATTTTAATCCCTTTATTATTCCCGCCAACTGTTCTTCCCAGTGGTCGCCTTTAATAAACAAGAAATCACAGATGTTTCGTCTTTTAATTAGATTAGCGTCTCTGGTTAGTAATATTCTATTCTCTTGCCGAGCAGTTAGGATGAGAGATAAATCATCATCGAAGGAAGGATAGGTGGTATCGTAGCCTAAAATGCGCAGCCATTTAACTAATTTACCCAACATTCTGTCAGCTAAAAATTTTATTTCTTCTTCTTTTTTTTCTTTTATTTCTTCTATATTATTACTTTCCTTCATTTTTCCATATCAAACTTATTCTTAGAATATTTACCTTTTCTTAGTTTATGTGTAATACAAATGTTAATTAATTAAAAAATTATTTCTAAATTATTATATCACGCTATTATTTAGTTAGCCAGTTAATTGGTCGTTTGTGAATAAACCTAGCGCGTAGAGTATAAGAAATACAGCAATGAGTAACGGATTAATAGTTTCTGTGTTTATAAAAACTAAAAACCAAGAACTAAAAACTTGTATTACTACTAACGATTGTTTTTTATTCACTATAATTGACAATTATTTATATTATGAATTATAATTTAAACGGAACTTAAGTAAGTGGGAAATAATAAAAAATATTGGAGGAAAACTAAATATAAATGTTATGTCAAATATGCAAGAAAAAAGAAGCTACTATAACTTTTATTAAAATTGTCGGAGGGCAAAAAACAGAGATTCATCTATGCAAAGATTGCGCTTCCATCTTTAGTGATAAATTTTCCATATTCCCTCTTCCCCAGTTTGACATTAATGATCTATTGGCTGGACTGTTAAATGCTATAGACCTTTACCACAAAGAGGAAGGGGTTATTCCGGGCAAAGAGATAAAGTGCAGCAATTGCCATTTAACCTATGATGAGTTTAAACAATCTGGAAAGTTGGGCTGTAGTGTGTGTTATCACGATTTCAGAGAACAATTAACTCCTCTTTTAAGAAGGTTGCATGGAAATAGTGAACATGTGGGGAAAATACCGCGACAATCTAGGGGTAAATTGAATAAAATAAGGAAAATCAAACAACTCAGGAAGGAATTGCAAGAACTGGTATTAAAGGAAGAGTACGAGAAAGCAGCAAAGACAAGAGATGAGATATTGAAGCTTGAAGGAGTACTAAAGAAAAAAAATGCAAAATAAGGATAAAAATATAATATTACAAAATCTAAAAGAATCTTCAGCTGAGTGGATTAACGGGCAAGGCCCTTTATCAGACATAGTGATAAGTTCGAGAATTAGATTGGCACGAAATGTAGAAGGTATTCCTTTTCCGCCAAGGGCTGAACAAGCAGAACTAAAAAATATATTTGAGCTTAGCCGACAGATTGTAGAAAAAGATTCCCTTTTTAAGGATTCCAATTTACTTTTATTGGATGAATTGACTCCCCTGGAGAGTCAATTTTTAGTGGAAAAACATCTAATTAGTATTTATCATGCTAGAGAGAAACGCCTTTATAGGGGTTGTGTTTTTAATCAAAAAGAAACATTGAGCATAATGATTAACGAAGAAGACCATTTTCGAATTCAATATTTACTTTCAGGGTTGCAATTAAATAATATTTGGAAACTTATCAATGAGATTGACAATAAAATTGAAAAAAAGGTAACTTATGCCTTTAGCGAAAAAGAAGGATATTTAACTTCCTGCCCCACTAATGTAGGAACCGGGATGAGGGCTTCAATAATGTTACACCTACCGGCCCTAGCAATGGTAAACGGTATAAATGACATATTAAAAGCCATATCTAAAATAGGTTATGTAGTAAGAGGATTTTACGGAGAGGGAACTGAAGTAATGGGAAATTTATTTCAGGTTTCCAACCAAATTACTTTAGGTCTTTCCGAAGAGGAAATTATTGATAATTTGGAAAAGGTTAATCAACAAATAATAAACAAGGAAAAGAAAATAAGAAGAGATCTATTATCTAATTCTAAAAGTCAGTTGGAAGATCAAGCCTGGAGAGCTTATGGTATCTTGAGTAGTGCTCGTATTATATCTTCGGCTGAAGCAATGGAGCTTTTATCTAAATTAAGGTTTGGAGTAGAGTTAGGGATAATTTCCCATCCTAATTTAGGGACTTTAAATAAATTGATGCTACTAATACAACCTGCTTATTTGCAAATGTTAGCAGGCAAAGATTTAGATCCTTTTAGCCGGGATTTGCAAAGGGCAATATTGATTAGAGATGAGATTAGTCGTTAGTTGTTAGTATACAGTATATAGTATATAGTATATAGTGGAGAAAAGAGAGGCCAGAAGCCAAATTAGTATATAGTAACTAAATGAGAAGCCTAATCCGTATCTCGTAAAGAGAATAGAAGTCAGAAGACAGAATTCAGAAGTCAGAATGAAAAAACAGAAATGTCCTCGCAATGACATAAAACATAATAAGCTGAAAACTTGTATTTATACTAACGACTATTCACTATTCACTAACGACTAAATTGACTGGAAGATTTTAAAAGAAGGATGGATATTAAAATTACTTATCTAAGAGAAAGGATGTGCATTAAGAATGTTTAAAAGATATACTGAAAAAGCAAAGAGGGCTATAATGATAGCTCAAGAAGAAGCGATAAACCTAAATCATGAATACATAGGGACTGAACATATTCTTATTGGTTTAATAAAAGAAGAAGAAGGAGTTGCCTCCCAGGTTTTAAGACAATTGGGGGTGAATATAGATAAAGTAGTAGAAGAGGTAGAACGATTAGTAGGAAAAGGCGAGTATCAACAAGTAGGTGAAATTGCTTTTACTCCTCGAGCAAAAAAAATCTTAGAATTAGCCTCTCAAGAGGCAAGTCAATTAAAAAATAACTATATTGGCACCGAACACATATTATTAGGGTTAATAAAAGAAGGAAGCGGAGTAGCGGTTAGAATTTTAGCAGACTTGGGTATTAATCTGGATAATGTTTATTCAGAGATTATGAAAGTTCTGATGGAGAGCGGAGCACAAGGTTTTCCATCTGCTACAGAAAAAAGAGTAACGAAGACTCCTGCTTTAGATGAATTTGGAAGAGATTTAAACAAATTAGCTCGAGAAGATAAATTGGATCCGGTTATTGGCAGGGGTACGGAAATTCAAAGAGTAATACAAATTTTAAGTAGAAGAAAGAAAAATAATCCCTGTATAATAGGAGAGGCTGGGGTAGGAAAGACAGCTATTGTAGAGGGTTTGGCCCAAAAGATAACTAATAATGATGTTCCGGAGATATTAAAAGAAAAAAGAATTATCTGCCTTGACTTGGCTTTGATTGTTGCTGGCACTAAATACCGAGGTGAATTTGAGAAGAGATTAAAGAAGATTGTCAAAGAGGTTCAGGAATCAAATGATGTTATATTATTTATTGATGAAATCCATACCCTGGTAGGTGCCGGAGCAGCTGAAGGAGCAATAGACGCTTCTAATATATTAAAGCCCGCTTTAGCAAGGGGAGAGCTTCAAGTTATTGGAGCCACTACTGCTGATGAATACCGAAAATATATAGAAAAAGATGCCGCTTTGGAGCGCAGGTTTCAACCTATTTATATTTCCGAACCTTCAATAGAAGAGACTATTAAGATATTGCAAGGACTTAAGGACAAGTATGAAGCTCATCACAAGATAAAAATTACTGACCAAGCCTTAGAGGCAGCAGCACATTTGTCAGCTCGTTATGTTTCGGGCAGATTTTTGCCGGATAAAGCTATCGATCTGGTAGACGAAGCGGCTTCCAGGATTAAATTACAAAACACTATTTCTCCACCCGACATGAAAGAAGTAGAAATGAAATT
>CAZWFH010000163.1:0-3984 GCA_964632105.1 uncultured Atribacterota bacterium | reverse complement strand
TGGTGAACATTTTGATTAAAATAAAAAATCTAAGTCACGTATACAATTATCATAAAAAAGATCAAATAAAAGCTTTGGATTCTATTAATTTAGAAATAAAGAATGGTGATTTTATTTCTATTATAGGTTCTAATGGATCGGGGAAATCTACTTTAGCCAAACATATGAATTGCTTGCTACTTCCTACTACTGGAGATATTTGGGTAGATAAAATGAATACCAAAGATAAGAGCAAAACATGGGAAATAAGACGAAAAGTTGGTATGGTATTTCAAAATCCAGACAATCAGATTATTGCAACTACGGTGGAAGATGATATAGCTTTTGGTCTAGAAAATATTGGAATAAAGACAAAACTTATGAGAGAACGAGTAATTTGGGCTTTAGAAGTTGTAGAAATGGAAGAGTATAAAAAAAGTGAACCTCATTTGCTTTCAGGTGGGCAAAAACAAAGAGTAGCAATTGCTGGAGCAATTGCTATGCACTCTTCTTATTTGGTTTTAGATGAACCTACGGCAATGCTTGATCCCCGGGGTCGAAAAGAGGTTATGGATATTGTCAAAAAGTTAAATAGAGAAGAGAATATTACCATAATTTATATTACTCACTTAATGGAGGAGGCGGCTGAGTTCAGCCAGGTAATCGCGTTAGATAAAGGGAAAATTGCTCTTGCGGGAAAACCTGAGGAGGTATTTACTCAAATAGAAGTGTTAAAACAATTAAGATTGGATGTTCCTCAAATAACCGAACTCGCCCTAAGATTAAATAAAAGAGGAATAAATATATCTCCTCATACATTGAAAGTTGAGGATATGGTGGAAAGTTTATGTTTATACATTTAGAAAATGTGTGCTTTACCTATAGTTTAGGAATGCCCTTTGAAACAGAAGTGTTAAAAAATATCAATTTGGAGATTGATAAAGGTGAATTTATTGGTCTAATCGGACATACTGGTTGCGGAAAAACGACTTTAATTCAGCATTTTAATGGTTTGCTTACGCCAACTTCCGGTAAAATCTACGTCGAAGGAGTAGATCTAAATAAAAAGGGAGTAAACCTTAAGTTAGTAAGACAAAAAATAGGTTTAGTATTTCAGTATCCCGAGAATCAATTATTTGAAGAAACAATTTATCAAGAAGTAGCTTTTGGTCCAAGAAAGTTAGGTTTACCAGAAGGAAAAATTGAAAAAAGAGTCAGAGAAGCCTTAAAGATGGTCGACCTTGATTATAATTTCTATGCAGAACGTTCTCCTTTTTCTCTAAGCGGAGGAGAGATGAGACGTGTTGCTTTGGCAAGCATACTTTCCATAAGACCAAAAATGTTGATTTTAGATGAACCTACCGCCAATCTTGATCCGAGGGGTAGAGATAATATATTATCTGAGATAAAAAAAATACATAATAATTTCGGGATGGGTGTGGTCTTAGTTTCACACAATATGGAAAAAGTTGCTGAAACAGTGGATCGTCTTTTAGTAATGCACCGAGGAGAGATAATTTTAGACGGTGCTCCCCAGGAAATTTTTGAGAAGCATGCCAATGATTTAGTGGAAGTGGGCTTAGGCCTTCCGCAGGTAACTGAGTGTATGCATAAATTAAAAGAAAAAGGAAAAGATGTGTATACCGGGGTATTAACTGTAGATGATGCTGAAAGAGTAATTTTAAAAAAAATAAAAAACGATAAAGAGATAAATGTTTAAAAAGTTTAATATATAAAATTATCAAAAAAATGGGGAAAAATGAGAATATTAAGGAATATTAGCTTTGGTCAGTATATCCCAAGGGATTCTTTAATTCATAATTTGGATCCCAGAATAAAAATATTGAGTTGTTTGGCTATAATTATAAGCTTATTTCTGATAACAGAATATTTAGGATATTTAATTTTAGGAAGTTTTGTAATAATTAGTATTATTATTTCTAAGGTACACCCAAGATTTGTATTTAGGGGTCTGCGTCCCATATTATTTATCATTGTATTTACTTTGATAATCCATCTTTTTATGACTGAAGGAAAAGTAATTTATCAGTTAGGCTTTTTAAAAATAACCCAGGAGGGACTGATAAAAGGCCTGCTTATTTCTTTTCGATTATTTATCCTAATTTTAACTACCTCCCTGCTTACCTTGGCTACCTCTCCCATATCTTTAACTGATGGAATAGAAAGATTATTGTCTGTTTTTAAATTCATAGGTATGCCCGCTCACGAAATAGCTATGATGATGACTATAGCGCTGAGATTTATTCCGACTTTATTGGAAGAGACAGAAAAAATAATGAAAGCTCAAATATCTCGAGGTGCAGACTTTGAAAGTGGAAATATTTTTAACCGAGCAAAGAATTTAATTCCTATTTTAATACCCTTATTTATTAATGCATTTCGGCGTGCTGATGAATTAGCCATTGCTATGGAAGCCAAATGTTATAGAGGGGGAGAGGGCAGGACTCATTATAGGGAACTAAAAATTAAAAAAGCCGACATCTTAACTTTCATCTTAACTGTAGTTATTACTATTATGGTGAGCGTAATATTTTAAGAGCAGTATATCGTATTGCGTATATCGTATATCGTGAAGAGAGAAAAAATGGTTAATATAAAACTTACCATAGAATACGAGGGAACTAAATATTATGGCTGGCAAAGACAAAAAGGTCTTTTAAGCATACAGGGAATTTTGGAGGAAAAAATATCCCAGATTACCCAAGAAAAAATATCACTTAACGGTTCTGGAAGGACTGACGCGGGAGTGCATGCCCTGGGTCAAGTGGCAAACTTTAAAACTAACAGCTCTATTCCTTTGGTGGAATTACCTTTTATTCTAAACCGTATGTTACCTTTAGATATCAGGATTAAAAAAACAGAAAGGGTAGATAATAATTTTCATGCCCGCTATAGTGCAGTTAGTAAAATTTATCATTATTATGTTTTAAATTCTAATCAAAATAATAACTACCTGTCTATTTTTCTAAGAAATTATGTATACTGTGTTTATAAGAATATAAATTTAGAAGAGATGAAAAAAGCCAGTAAATTTTTGCAAGGAGAACATGATTTTACATCTTTTGCCTGTTCGGGGAGTAGGATTAGAAACTGGGAAAGAACCATTAAAGATATAAGCATAATCAAGAAAGGAAATATATTTTGTTTCCATATTGAGGCCGATGCTTTTTTATATAAAATGGTTCGTACCATCGTTGGTACTCTCTTGGAAGTAGGTAAGGGGAAGATAGGTTATTTAGAGATGAAAAAGATATTAGAAGCAAAAAATAGGAAAATGGCGGGTAAAACCGTTCCTGCTAAAGGGCTATTTTTAATGAAAGTAAATTATTAATTAGTCGTTAGTGAATAGTGAATAGTCGTTAGTATTAAATGCAAGTTGACAGTTATCAGCATACAACTAAAAATTAAAAACGAAAAGCGAAAAACCATAATTCAAAACTCAAAACTTTTTCTCTCAATACTAAATTTTAAGTTCTGTTTTTGTTTCTTTCCCTTTTCATTTTTACTATATAGTATGCGAGATAAGAAAGATGAAACTCAATAGATAAAACAATATATTTAAATTTTAAATTTTGAGCTATAGCTTTGCGTTTTGCGTTTTTCGTTTTTCGCTATATATTTTATACTTTATACTATTCACTATATACTAATTAAGCTTGACATCATCGCTTGATTATATTACAATTTATTATGTTATTTTCTAATAAAAGAATAGTGTTTTAAGGTGAATCGATAATTATTTTATTTTTTTAAAAATAAATTACATATGAAATTATTAGACAGGGAGGAACAAAGTGAAAACCTACAGTGCAAAAGCAGAAGATATTAATAGAAAATGGTATCTAATTGACGCAGAAGGAGAGATATTGGGAAGATTGGCTACCCAGATAGCTACAATATTAAGAGGAAAGAATAAACCAACCTATACTCCATCTATGGATTTAGGTGATTATGTAGTGGTTATAAATGCTGAAAAGATAAAAG
>CAZWFH010000162.1:0-4000 GCA_964632105.1 uncultured Atribacterota bacterium | reverse complement strand
AGAAAGTGACCGCTATTTAGGTTGGGAAGAAGCCCAAAAAATTGCCCATCTTAGTAATAATGAATTAGAAGAGATTAGAAAGATTACTTTATTAATTAATGAACTAATCGGACAAGAAGCAAATAAAATTGGATTGAAATACGAAGATGGCAAAATAGAATTTGGATTCGATGAGGAGAGGAATCTTATAGTAGTAGATGTGTTGGGGACTTTAGATGAGTGCCGTTTTACCTTTGAGGGAATCCCGGTAAGTAAAGAAATCGCCAGATTATACTATCGAAAAACTAATTGGTTTAAAGAATTAGCAGAGGTTAAAAAGAGAGATAGTATAAACTGGAAAGAAAAAGTGAACTTGTCTCCTCCACCTTTGCCGGCAAGATTAAAAGAACTTATATTTATGGCTTATTGTGCCTTTGCCAATGAAATAACTAGGAGAGAATGGTTTAAGAATATTCCTTCTATGCGAGAATTATTAGAGGAAACAAGCCAGATAATAAATAGCGTTTAGTGGAGAGTGTAATAATAGACAGGCGGGCCTGTTCTCATGAAAACGGGGAACGCCTGTCCTACGAAGTGTAAATTGGTAAATTGGATAATCGGAGAATCGGTCAATTGATGAATCGGTAAATTAATATAAAGGAGAAGAAAATGTGGTTGGTTAAAATTTATGTAACCTTAAAAAAAGGGCTATTAGATGCTCAAGGAGCAGCTACTCAAAATGCCTTAGAGTCATTGGGGTTTGAAGAAATAGAAGAAGTAAGGATGGGAAAGTATATAAATATTAAGATGAAGGGGCAGAATCGCCAGATGGTTATTCAAAGGGTTGAAGAGATGGGTAAAAAATTGTTAGCCAATCCGGTGATTGAAGACTTTGATTATGAAATCGAGGTGTTAAAGTGAAGTTTGGTGTAGTTCAATTTCCAGGTTCAACCTGTGATTATGATTGTTTTTATGCCCTTAATGATGTTTTAAAGGTAGAAGTTGAATATATCTGGCACAAGCAGACTAATTTAGAGGGATATGATGGAATATTTTTGCCGGGTGGATTTACCTACGGAGATTATTTAAGGGTCGGGGCTATAGCTCGGTTTTCTCCGGTTATGTCAGCAGTAATCGATTATGCTACGGCCGGAGGATTAGTTTTGGGGATTTGCAACGGATTCCAAATTCTTACTGAAGCGGGTTTATTGCCCGGAGCATTAATGAGAAATAATAGTCTGCATTTTATCTGTAAGTACAGCTATCTTAAAGTAGAGAATAATCAAACTCCCTATACTAATTCTTGTAAAAGCGGGCAGGTTTTAAAAATACCCATTGCTCATGGGGATGGTAATTATTATATTGACGACCATGGTTTGTCTGAACTTATCAAAAACAATCAGATTGTCTTTCGTTATTGCGAAAAGAACGGGGAGATTACTTCAATGGCCAATCCTAATGGTGCTGTTTATAATATCGCCGGTGTATGTAATAAGGAAGGAAATGTTCTGGGAATGATGCCTCACCCGGAGCGTTGTATGGAAGATTGTTTGGGTTCATCTGATGGCAAATATATTTTCAATTCAATTTTAAATTTTCTAAAGAAAAAATTAGTACTCAGATAAATAAATCTCGGAAATTAGAAAATCATAATAAAATTTATTAGCAAATTGGTAAGATAGAAATAATTGGACAATTGGTGAATAGGTCAATTGGTAAATTGTTAAAATAGGAGATTAATGGTTGATGAAAAGTTTTAACCAGGAAAAATTTTGGAAAAAATGGAATCTTACTCCAAAAGAGTATCAGAAAATAAAAGAATGCCTACAAAGAGAACCCAATGAAGTAGAGTTAGGGATGTATTCAGTAATGTGGTCAGAACATTGTAGTTATAAAAACTCAAAACCGCTTCTTAAATTATTTCCCAATTCAGCGGAATGGGTTCTTCAAGGGCCGGGAGAGAATGCGGGCATTATTGATATCGGAGATGACCAAGTTATAGCTATGAAGATAGAGAGCCATAACCATCCTTCGGCGATAGAGCCTTTTCAGGGAGCGGCAACCGGCATCGGAGGAATAGTACGGGATATCTTTGCGATGGGGGCTCGTCCTATAGCTTTGCTGGATTCTCTAAGATTTGGAGATTTTGATAATTCCCAAACTCAATATCTTTATAAAGGGGTAGTAGAGGGTATTTCCTTTTACGGTAATTGTATAGGGGTGCCTACGGTTGGGGGAGAAACAGTTTTTTCCTCAAGTTACCAGGAGAATATTTTAGTAAATGTAATGTGTGTAGGGTATGCCAAGAAAAATGATATTTTGCGAGCAGTAGCAAGAGGTGAAGGTAATTCAGTAATTTTAATAGGTGCTAAAACAGGCAGAGATGGAATTGGAGGGGCTTCTTTTGCCTCTACAGAATTAGATGAAACCTCTGATGAAGATCGTCCTGCGGTGCAAATAGGAGATCCCTTTTCTGAAAAATTATTAATTGAGGCTTGTTTAGAGTTAAGAGGATTAGATTATGTGATTGGACTGCAAGATTGTGGAGCTGCCGGTCTGACCAGTTCTTTGTGTGAAATGGCCAGTCGGGGAGATAGCGGGTTAGATATTGAACTATCAAAAGTACCCAAACGGGAAGAAGGAATGAACCCTTTTGAAATTATGCTTTCTGAATCTCAAGAAAGAATGATAGTGGTAGTTAAAAAGGGAAAAGAGGAAGAGATTAAAAAAATATTTGATAAGTGGGGTTTAGATTCCGCCGTGATTGGCAGAGTAACTAATGATGGTAAATTCAGGGTCAGAGATAAAGGAGAAATAGTAGCAGATATACCCGCTAAATCACTTGCCGAAGGAGCGCCTACTTGTCATCGTAAAGGGAAAAAGCCGGATATTTTAGATTCGGTGAATAAGCTTGATTTATCCGAGATTTCTCAGCCAGATGATTATAATCAAGTATTATTACAGTTGTTGGCTTCTCTAAATATTATAAGCAAAGAAAAGATTTATGAACATTATGATTATATGGTAAGAAATAATACTATACTACCTCCCGGAGATGATGCTGCAGTATTAAGAATAAAAGGAACTAAAAAAGCCATAGCCCTTACCACTGATGGTAATGGAAGATATTGTTACCTTGACCCCTTAATGGGAGGGAAGATAGCGGTAGCAGAAGCTGCCAGAAATTTGTCTTGCAAAGGAGCCTTGCCTCGAGCGGTAACCGACTGTTTAAATTTTGGAAATCCTGAAAAGGAAACTATCTACTGGCAATTAGAAGAAGCCATTAAAGGAATCAGTGAAGCCTGTCGAGTATTGCAGACCCCGGTCATAAGCGGCAATGTAAGCTTGTATAATGAAAGCAAAGGGGAAGCCATTTATCCTACACCGGTTATCGGAATGGTGGGGATTATCGAAGATTATAACCATATCTGTTCTATGGAATTTAAAAATTATAATGATTTGATAGTACTTTTAGGAGAAAATAAAGAAGAATTGGGCGGAAGTGAATATTTAAAAGTTATTCATAATTTAGAAAAGGGAGTACCTCCCCGGATTGATTTGTTGAAAGAACAGGCAGTTCAAAATGTATGCCGGGAGGCGATTAAGAAGGAATTGGTTTCTTCAGCTCATGATTGTTCAGAAGGCGGATTGGCTATAGCCCTGGTAGAGAGTTGTATTAAAGGGAGAAAAGGAGCGAAAATAAAAATCGAAGACAAAATAAGAAGTGATGCCCTGTTGTTCGGAGAAAGCCAATCGCGAATCATGGTATCTCTTAATCCGAAAAATCTATCTTCATTACAGGAGATAGCCGATAAATATCAGGTTCCTCTTTTGGTATTAGGTTCTGTGGAGGGTGAGGAATTAAATATAAACCAGTTAATTAGTATAAGAGTAGAGCAATTGGAAAAAGTTTGGAAAGGCACAAAATAATGCATGAGGAATGTGGAGTTTTTGGAATTTTCAATCAAGAAAATATATCTATAGATGTGGCTAAATTGACTTATTTTGGCCTTTATGCCCT
>CAZWFH010000161.1:0-4006 GCA_964632105.1 uncultured Atribacterota bacterium | reverse complement strand
TATTACATTTATTGCAAATTAATCTGATGTTAGAAATATGCAATGCACCTTCCTGTTTAACTATTCCGCCTTGAGGAGCCTTTTGGGTAGGTTTAGAGTGTTTCTTTAAAAAATTAACACCTTCAACTATTATTTGCATCTTCTTGGGGAAAATACGAACAATTTTTCCTTTTTTACCTTTATCTTCTCCGATGATAATTAATACTTTATCACCTTTTTTAAAACCAACCTTATTGTTAACCAAATCGCTATTCCTCCCTTTTTATACTACCTCAGGCGCTAGTGAGATTATCTTCATAAAATTTTTATTTCTTAATTCTCGAGCAACTGGTCCAAATATTCTGGTTCCAACCGGTTCATTTTGATTATTAATAATAACTGCTGCATTATCGTCAAACCTAATATAAGAACCATCTGGTCGACCAAGTTCTTTCCTGGTTCTTACAACAACCGCCTTAACAACTTCACCTTTTTTGCAGGTTCCTCCCACTGCTGCAACCTTAACTGAGGCAACAATAATGTCTCCTATCCTAGCATATCTCCTACGGGAACCGCCTAAAACTTTTATACATTGTATTTCTTTAGCACCCGAATTATCCGCAACAAATAAACGCGTTTGCATCTGTATCATCTTAACTACCTTCTCTCCTTAATCATAATTAGTATATAGTCGTTAGTCGTTAGTGAATAGTCGTTAGTATTTAGTTTTAAATACAATTTTCAGTTATCAGCATACAACTAAAAATTTAAAACTAAAAGCGAAAAACCATAATTCAAAGCTCAAAACTTTTTCTCTCAATACTAAATTTTAAGTTCTGTTTTTGCTTCTTTATCCTTTCGTTTTTGCTATATAGTATACGATATAAGAAAGATGAAACTCAATAGATAAAACAATATATTTAAATTTTAAATTTTGAGTTATGGTTTTGCGCTTTTCGCTTTTCGCTTTTCGCTTTATCACTATTCACTATTCACTATTCACTATTTAATCTGAATTCTCTTATTTCGTTTTTTCTAATATTTCCGTAACTCTCCATCTTTTTCTTTTGCTTAAAGGTCGAGTTTCAGCAATTTTGACTTTATCGCCGATATTACAGATATCTTTTTCATCATGTGCCATAAATTTACTTGTTTTTTTTATCCTTTTTTTGTAAAGAGGATGTGATACCAGGTATTCAACTTTTACCACTACGCTCTTTTCCATACCGTCACTTACAACTTTTCCAATTTTTGTTTTAATTTTTTCCCCGGACAGCATTTAACCCTCCTTTTTATCTTAATTTAATTTATTTTTTTCTAATTCAATTTCTCTTAAAATTGTTTTTGCTCTGGCAATATTATGCCTTACTTCTTTTATTCTCATAGAATTACCTAATTGTCCTGTAACAACTTGAAATCTCAAACTAAATAATTCGTCTTTAAAATCAGTCAGTTTCTTTTGTAATTCTTCTAATGATAAATCTCTTAATTCACTTGCTTTCATTTATCCCACCACCTGTTCGTCTCTGGAAAGAAAACGAGTTTTTATGGGTAACTTATGGGCGGCTAACCGCATTGCTTCTTTAGCTAAATTTAGTTCAACTCCGCCTAATTCAAATAATACCTTCCCAGGTTTTACTACTGCCACCCAATGGTCTGGAGCTCCTTTTCCTTTGCCCATCCTGGTTTCTGCCGGTTTTTTAGTCGCTGATTTATCAGGAAACATTCTTACCCAAACTTTTCCGCCCCTTTTTACTGCATGAGTAATGGCAACCCGTGCCGCTTCTATCTGGGCACTAGTTATCCAATGACGTTCTAATGCCTGCAAACCAAAATCTCCAAAAGCAATAAAATTTCCTTTTTGGGCACATCCTTTCATGGTTCCCCTGTGTGTTTTTCGATATTTTGTTCTAGTTGGTTGTAACATCTTTCCGTGCTCCTTCTCTACTTGATTCTTCTACCTTCTCGCCAGTTAAAACCTTGTTTACTTCTTTCTGATTAGATACCCCTTTGTTTTTTACTGGAAGTATTTCTCCTCGGAAAATCCACACCTTAACGCCAATTTTACCATAAGTTGTATTAGCTTCAGCAAGACCATAATCTATGTCCGCTCGCAAAGTATGTAGAGGTAACCTACCTTCTAAATGCCATTCTGTTCTTGCAATTTCAGCCCCACCTATTCTACCTGAACAAGATACTTTTATTCCTTCAGCGCCCATTCTCATAGATCGGCTGGCTGCCTGTCTCATTGATCTTTTGGTAGAGCCTCTTCTTTCCAGTTGTTCAGCAATACTTTCAGCAACTAACTTAGCGTCTAATTCAGGTTTTTTTACTTCAATAATTTTTATCTGCAAATCATTTTTTACAAATTTAGACAGTTCTTCTTTTAATTTAGTAACTTCCGCCCCTTTTCGACCTATTACAATACCTGGTCTTGCGCAATTAATAGTTAACCTCACTCGATCAGCTATGCGTTCAATTTCGACACAAGAAATTCCAGCATGCTTTAAACGATTTTTGGTATATTTTCTTATTTTGTAATCCTGATATATATTTTCTGCATAACCCTTTTTTGCAAACCACTTAACATCCCAATCCTTTATAATTCCAATTCTTAATCCTTTTGGATGTACTTTCTGTCCCAATTACTTCGCCTCCCCTTTATGATCAACTATAATGGTAATGTGACTAGTTCTTTTTCTTATTTTGCTTGCTCTGCCCATAGCCCGAGGTCTAAATCTTTTCACTGTAGGTCCTTCATCAGCATAGGCTTCGGATATGTATAAATCCTCTACGTTTATATCATTATTATTTTGTGCGTTATAAATCGCAGAGTGTAAGACATTGTATACCATTTTAGCTGAACGGTTAGGAAGAAATTTCATGGTTAAGAGAGCTTCACCAGCATTCTTGCCCCGAATAATATCTAAAACCTGTCTCCCCTTGCGAGCAGATATAGGTAAATATTTACCTACTGCCTTTATACTCATTGCTTTCCTCCTAATTTAATTTATTTGCTTTTCTGCAATAATAAATATTAATTGTTTGGTTATCTTCATAAATTTAAATAAAACTTTTTTAGCTTACTTATATAAGCAATCAAAAGATCTTTTCTTAATATTTTGCTACTTAATATCATTTACTACTTTAACGAGGTTGTTCTTTCGGTATGAGCACTATGCCCCTTAAAAATTCTAGTAGGAGAAAATTCTCCTAATTTATGGCCTACCATGTTTTCGGTAATATACACTGGTATATGTCTTTTACCATTATGTACGGCAATGGTATGTCCAACCATTACGGGAAAAATCGTTGAACTTCTAGACCAAGTCTTAATTATAGTTTTCTTTCTCTTCTGATTTAGTTCTCTAATTTTACTTAATAATTTTTCGTCTATATAGGGTCCCTTTTTTAAAGATCTAGACATCTAAAATAACTGCCTCCCTTATTTACTATTTTTTCGTCCTTCTTTTAACAATATATTTATCTGAAGGTTTATTCTTTTTTCTGGTCCTATACCCCTTTGCCGGTATACCAGTTGGAGAAACCGGGTGTCTGCCTCCAGCACTCTTTCCTTCTCCTCCACCCATGGGATGATCAACAGGATTCATGGCTACACCTCTAACTGTTGGTCTTATCCCTAACCATCTACTTTTGCCTGCTTTACCATGAGATAAATTTTCATGAGGAAGGTTACCAATTTGTCCGATACTGGCTTTACACTCTAAATATATTAACCTTACTTCCCCGGAAGGTAATTTAACATGAGCATATTTTCCTTCTTTGGCCATAAGTTGAGCTACTGTTCCAGCTGAACGAACTAATTTTCCGCCTTGTCCTGGTCTTAATTCAATATTATGAATTAAAGTACCAGTAGGGATATCCTTTAATGATTTTGTATTTCCTACCTTTATATCCGCATCTCTTCCGGATATAATAACATCTCCTACTTTTAAATTTGCCGGACATAGAATGTATCTCTTTTCTCCATCATAGTATTTGAGTAAAGCAATTCGTGCTGAACGAT
>CAZWFH010000160.1:0-4034 GCA_964632105.1 uncultured Atribacterota bacterium | reverse complement strand
ATCAACCCCCATATCGGACTTTCACCGACTAGTAATCACCCATGCTGGGCGCACAAAAATAAAGCCCTTCAGCAAATGCCAAAGGGCTTGAATTAGCAAGCTCCCCCTATTGGACACGTTTAGAACTTTTAAGGGAAATATTACAATAGAAAATATTAGATTAATAAGCTAGTTATCCACAATTAGAATATCTTCAAGATCAACCGATATATATATTTAAATATTTTTAAATCCTAATATAGCGCCATTTTTTAAAAATATTTATAGGGAGCAAAGCCCCTTAACCCTTAAATAGTTAAATTGATAAATAGTTAAAAAGCCCGAACAGCACGAACCCGGAAAGTATTGATCTTGGTGCTGATGAACAGAGGACCACCACCGCTGAAACCCTGGCTCCACGCGTTATCAGCATTGAACTCCGACGAACTCCAGTAGTAGTCAACAGCAAAACCGCCAACTCCGAATACTTTCAGGTTTATGTGCATTAGATTTAATTCTTCTTTAGAGGGCAAAAACCAGTCATCATAGCCGCCTAAGCTAAGATTTGCGCATATATCAGCAGCTGTACCGGACGTTGTACATCCAGCTTCAATGTCGATAGTATTCTGCTTACCTGTACCCACTAAAGTGCCGTCTGCACCCCAAATTAATGTCCCATCACAACCCCATTCAGCGTCTGTGCTCTGATCGCTGGGGGCAGCTTCTAAATACCGCCATCCATCGGAGTAACTAAATTTGTCGTAGAAGATATATCCTCCCGCAGGTCCGATGTCGCGTAGAACATAAGGTGTCCACTGGGCATAGAGTGTCACATTGGTCGTACCCATATTAAAGGTAGACCCTGCGGCTTGACTTGTTCCACTGCCATTTGCAGCTGTGTTCCAACCGACAAAGCTGTAGCTGATTTTAACCAGATTTCCTTTACTGAGTACCGTCACCAACGTGCCCTGTTCGTAGAGGTTAGCATCAGTGGGTACTACTCCACTTGTATTACCATTACCATTGTAGGTCACGGTGTAGGTTGAAGGAGTAAGAGAACAACCAGCAAATAGAATAAGTAAAGTAAAAATTAACAAAATAGGTAAAATGTTTTTAAAGCTTAATTTCATTTAAATCGCCTCCTGCGAAAATATTTTATTCTCTTATGGCACTTTTATAAGTGCTTTAGGCCTATGACTCTGCGTCTTATCCTTTTGGGATACCTTTATTAGATTTATAAATTTATAGAAATAAAATACTTATTTACGTAAAATACTTCACTTATTATATATACGACAAATCTTTTAAAAATCCTTCTTTTTTAAAAAAATTATTAGAGAGAAAAGAAAGAAACAAATTCCTAACCTTTACCAGCTTTTGATTAACCGGATATATTATTTTTAAACAAAAAAGGACAGGGTAAGAAAATAATTATATTACTCTCTTACCCTGTCCTTTTACCTGAGAGATTCTTCCTATAATATATTAGGAAATAACTTTTTTTAAAAGTAAACTCTGTATGGGTTTTCCTAAAACTTAAGAATTGCCCCTCCGGTGCTTTTTAGAATAAAGCTCTCCAGAGTGCTGTCCGGTAACAGTCCTTTTACCTGAAAGTTTGGATACTTTTGGTATCTTGCCTCTTCGGCTCCTTTTCTTTCTAAAATAAAAGAAAGGTCTCTTCTGTTATCTTCATACAGATTCCTATTTTTAAGGGTTTAATTTTTTTATTAGGCAATGAAGAGACATAAAACCCATTAGATTTACAATCTGGTAATTAGCCTTCTAATTCATATCACTAGCGATTTCATTTTCACTATCAACCAAAATAGTTTAATCTTAATAAGAACTTCTTCTACTAACTGTGGCGAATGCCAAATATATCAGCTTATACAATTTACCCATCAAGCCTCAAATATTTACCGCCGACACCAGTAAGCTTATTTATTTCAGGATTAAGGGATTTCCATTGCACTCCAACAGTCTTATTGCTCCCCTCAGGAGATCCGCTTCCTCTTGCATTTCGTTTTACATTTCCATTAACTATATAAATTTGGCTATCAATAAATGATGTTGTATTTTCTTTAAACCCTAAAACTAGCATAGAATGGCCTTTGAGCTTTGGGGAGGTTGGAGAGTGTCCATTCCACCAGCAAAGATAATTTCCCAACTTAGGACCTATTTTATTATTCCTATATTCTCCAATAGATCTATATCTTTGTATCCCTTTGAAATAATTTACAAAATATGGTACGTTAGACATGCACCAACCAATTTTTTCATATCTAGCTACACCCTTGCAAACGAAATGCTGTTTTTTCCTAAGATAAGCAGGGATACCTGCCCTCTTGTAGACATATGACACAAATTCACTACACCATGCATTATAACTCCACACAGACTTGCCACCTCGAATAGTTTTGTTTCGCTTAAAACAATGATGTTTTGCGAAGTATCTATTTATCTCACTTCTCCGCGTCTCATTATGGTTTTTTAAATCCCTTAAATACCACTGCATAAGAAGAACTTGAGCCACGACAATAACCAACCGTTCCGCCTTAGAGAGTGCTACTCCATTTAAAATAAAATCATTTTGCCAGAAATTGGCAAATTGCCATCCTATGATATTTTTTACTATTTGACCATTTTTTCTAATATAACATTCTCTTAAATCAATATGATACCAATTCTTCATCTTTTCATAAAATTCTGTCAAATTGCCATAAGAAGTATTTCCTATTTTCTTAAAATCAATTTCTGCGTCAGTACGATCCGCCAGTTCTCCATATGCAATAACCTTTGGCCCCGATTCTAGTGTCCATGCAATATAAGCCCTCTGAAACTTGTTATAACGACCACCGTCTGGAGTATCCGACTCATCCGTTTCAGGATACCCAATCCAGCTACTTTCCCATCCCTTTTGTGACCATCTGGTTCGGATAGCACCGTGTACCTCATGAGCTCCAGTATTTGGTGACCAGTAGATGGAACCATATTGAAAGTGGTTATAACGGCCAATATTATCGGGAGTGACTGTTTCATCCGTCACAGGATAACCGAGAAAACCTCTATACCACCCAAGACTTTTCCATTTAACCCAGATAGCACCGTGTACCTCATGAGCTCCAGTATTCGGATGCCAAAAGATAGAGCCTCTCTCGTAGTGACGGTATCTCCCTCTCTTATCATATGAACAATTTTGTTCTTCACTGATAGGTTTACCCAGGAAATCACCTTTTTTTCTTAATTCCTCATATTTATCATTAATTGCTGACATTTTTACTCCTTTCTTTTGTTTTTTGTGCCTCTTTTTTGCCTAACTTAGAATAACCGAATCACTTCGCTTACCTCAAAGTCAAGTAAAATTCCAGAGTAAAAGCCGGACTTTTTTCCATAGTTGTAAAATAATAAAATTAAACTATATTTCCTCCTTTCTTTTAGATTTTTAGCCCGGAAACTGGGTCCATTAATCTTGATAATCGCAGAATAACCCTCCCCTACCAAAGTATATTTTGTGAACCTGTAAAGTCTAACCACGATATATTCCTCGAAATTTGGATCTATCTATTTTCAAGGAACATAATATTGGATGACTAACTTCGGTCTCTTAGAATCATCAGAATATTCGGAAGAATAAAACTTTAGGGCAAATTCTTTCGTTACCTTATCGTGATATCTTAACATAATACCATAATTTATTTTGCAAGGTCTCTCCTGTTACCTTCATACAGAAGAAAATATTTGGTTTTAGGTTAAGTAATGATAGAAGATTGATTGTTGAATGGTTAGTATGGTTATAAGAATTTTACTTAGTGAGTCTCTTGGGATAAAGAAAGAATGCTGCTCTTAAGCTAAATCTTAGATAATATAGTTTTTTATTTTAGTATAATATTATTATATATATTCTGCTTATATAAAAATATATTATTAAATTTTTTAGCATACTATTTTATTTATACTACAAGTCTATTTAAAAATCCTTCTTTTTCTGGAAAATAATTCATAAAAAATCAAGTAGGAGGTAAATGATTAATTCATTTACCGTCCTCTCACACCAC
>CAZWFH010000159.1:0-4056 GCA_964632105.1 uncultured Atribacterota bacterium | reverse complement strand
GGATTTTATGTTGTTTTGAAAAAATCTTCCAATGATTAATGGGAGGATTGCTTTATTAAGGATACATATAAAAGTAACTATTAGATAAGTTAGTTATCATATTTTATCTTGTCCAAAGTTTTAATAGGAGAATTCTATGTATTTAAATAAATATCAACAACAAATATTAGAAGGTAAGTATGGCAGAGGGCCTCAAAAAGCTATGGAAATACTTCGTGCCATGGGTGAAGCACGTGGTGCCGAGAAGATGGTAGAAATTAGTTATGCACATTTAATGCCTCCGGATGTAATGTTTTTTCCTTATGGCAGGCAAGGAAAATGGGGACAAGAATTAATAAGGGATTTAATTCAAGATATTGATCATTTAAGTGTCCCGGCAACTATTGAACCAAAATTTGTTGATTTGAATATAGCAAAACAGTTGGAATTCTCAGAAGATGAAATCAAAGAGATGAACCAGATTATGGAAAGTGCAGTACGTTTTTATGAAAAATTGGGAGTTATTCCTACTTATTCGGCATTACCTTTTTTTGTATATCCTGGTAAACTAAATCAACACGTTAGTATTGCCGAATCAATTTCGATACTATGGTACAACACGATCTTTGGTTCGCGCTGTGAAAGAGATGATGGGGTAATTTCACTATCAGCTGCCATTACTGGTTTTGTTCCGGAAGTTGGTATGCATTTATCTCAGAATAGATATGCTCAAGTTATAGTAAGGATTAAAGATGAATTAGAAGTAAATAATTTTGCAGATTCTGATTTTGATGCCTTAAGCTTGGCTATCAGTCGGAGAACGAAAGAAAAAATACCGGTTATTTCTAATCTTCCCCTTTCTGTTGGTCAAAGTTATACAAAATTAAAACATCTTTTAGCTACGATTGCCGTTGAATCTGGATTGCCTCTTTTGCATATGGTAGGAATTACGCCTGAAGCTCCTACATTGGAAACAGCATTAGGCCCTAACCATCATAAAGTAGAAGAGGTTTTAATTGGTGAGCAAGAAATAAGAGAGGCTTATAATATTGCCTGTACAGCAAAAGAAAATCATATTGATTATGTTTTATTAGGGTGTCCTCACGTAACCATGAAAGAATTCATGGAAATTATTAAAATTATTGACGAAAAAAAAGTACATCCCAATGTCAAATTTGTTATCTCGACTACTAAACTTTTTAGAGATACTGCTTCCGATATGGGCTACTTAGATATTCTTAAAAAAGCTGGAGCTATCATAACTGACAGTATGTGTATTGCATTTGCCGGAACAAAGGTAAAAGGGACAATAGCTACAAATTCTATAAAAGGTGCATTTTTCTATTCCGGTTTTGATCAGGAAAAAGTAAGTCCTGTTTGGTTTGGAAGTACAAAAGAATGCACCCATGCAGCAATAGAGGGTAGATGGATCGGAGGTGGGAAATATGGATGTTCTTAAAGGGAAAAGTGTTTCAAAAAAACATCCAATAGTAGAAGGAAAAGCATTAGTGATAAAAGATTTAATTGCTTTTTGGGCTGGTATTGATTGGGAAAGCGGAGATATTGTAGAAGTAGCACATTCTGGTCGTGGACAGAATGTCACCGGAAAAATATTAGTATTCCCTGCTGGAAAAGGTGGAGCAGGCGAAACTTTTGGTTATTACTATTTATATCGAAACAATAAAGCTCCTCTAGCACTTCTTTGTAATACTGTTCAAGCAACCACAGTTGCAGGAGCAATAATTTGTAATACACCTATGATTTATGGATTTAAAAAAGATATTCTTAAAGTGATTAAAACCGGGGATCGCATTCGGGTAAATTCTCAAAAAGGAGAAATCGAGATATTTAAAGAAAATTTGATTTATAGAAAGGAGTGATTATAATTGATTAAAAAAAGGACGATTGTAATTAATAGTAAAGATAATGTAGCGACAGCTTTGGACGATTTAAAAGCTGGCGAAGTTATCCAAGAAGAGGTTGATAGCCTAAAAAAGAATATTAAATTAAATCAAGATGTACCCTTTGGACATAAATTTAGTTTGAAAGAGATTCCCTCAGGTTCTCCTGTAATAAAATATGGAGAAATAATTGGTGCAGCAAGTAAATTAATAAAAGTGGGAGATTATGTCCATATTCACAATGTAAAGAGTAATCGAGGAAGAGGCGATATTAAAGGAGGTTCTCAATGAGTTTTTTAGGCTTTCCCAGGGAAGATGGTTCAGTAGGTGTTCGAAATCATATCGGAATTATTTCCGTTGTAGTTTGTGCCAATGATGTAACCTTAAAGATTGCCCAACAGGTGGAGGGGGCGGTTGCCTTCCTGCATGACCAAGGGTGTACCCAGACTCTCGTAGATTTGGATCAAGTTACCAGAACATTAGTAAATCTAGGTAAAAACCCCAATTTAGCCGGAGTATTACTGGTTAGTTTAGGTTGTGAATCAGTATTAATAGATGAGATAAGAGAAAAAATAGCCGTATCTGGGAAACCGGTTAAGACATTAGGTATTCAAAAGACAGGTGGAATGCTTCCAGCTATTATGGAAGGCTCTCGTATCGCTCAAGAAATGGTTATCAAGGCCTCTACCATAAGACGGGAAACCTTTGATGATTCCTATCTATCTATCGGGGTAAAATGCGGTGCCTCTGATACCACTTCCGGGCTTATTTCCAATCCTGCTGCCGGAGCAGCTTTTGATCTTATATACGATCATGGAGGGACTTGTATCTTCGGAGAGACCACTGAATTTTTAGGTGCCGAACATATTCTAATGCGAAGGGCTGCCACTCCAGAAGTTAAGAAAAGGATTGAGGAAATAGTCACCCGCATGGAGAAAAGAGCCAAGATGATGGGAGTAGATATACGTGGTGGACAGCCCACCACCGGAAACATCAAAGGAGGTCTAACTACTATTGAAGAAAAATCTCTCGGTGCTATTGTTAAAGCTGGGACAAGACCTATTCATGATGTCTACGAATATGGTAATAAAATAACTAAAAAAGGACTCTTTATTATGGATTCACCAGGAAGAGAACCGGAATTTTTAACTGGAGTAGCTGCTGCCGGGGTGCAAATAATTATATTTTCTACCGGAATCGGTGCACCCCAGGGATTCCCCTTTGTTCCGGTACTTAAAATAACCGGTAACCCTAAAACTGAAAGATATCTTTCTGATCATATTGATAAATTTATTAAGCTTTCGGAAGAAGGAGAAAACACTATTGCCCAAGCAGGTGAAGAGATATACGAAGAAATAAAGGCCATTGCCTCCGGTAAAAAGACCAAAGCGGAAGTTTTGGGTTATGGCCAGTTTTCCAATATTTTTACCATTGGACCGGTTATTTAATTATTATTATAAAAATATTTAACAGAAGATTTTTGCGATTCAAACACATAATTTTACTGATTAAAATGTCGATAAAGCAGTATTAATAATTATGATAAAAATATTAAAATAAAAAAAATGTATAAAATATGTTTATAGGAGGGAAACAAATGATGATCAGAGATTTAATTAGAAAAAACAGAAGTTATCGTAAATTTTACGGAGATTTTTCAATAAAAAGAGAAACGTTAGAGGAATTAGTAGATTTAGCAAGGCTTTCAGCCTCGGGTGCTAATAAGCAACCTTTAAAGTTTGTTTTATCTTACGGGGAGAGTAAAAATAAATTAATATTTCCTAATATTGGTTGGGCTGCATATATAAAGGATTGGACTGGACCTACCGAAAACGAAAGACCGTCTGCCTATATTATTATACTTGGCGATAAGCAGATAAGTCAGAACTGTAAATGTGATGCTGGTGTTGCAGCTCAAAGCATTCTTTTAGGTGCAACAGAAAAAGGATTAGGAGGATGTATATTTGGTTCAGTTAAGAGAGAAGAATTAAAGATAGCCTTAAAAATTAAAGATGAATATGATGTTTTATATGTTTTAGCTTTGGGAAAACCCCGGGAAAAGATTGTAATTGAAAAGACAAATTCAAAAGGAGATACTCAATATTGGAGAGATAATCAAGGCATACTTCATATACCAAAAAAACCTTTGAACAAAATTATTCTAGAATAGTTTATA
>CAZWFH010000158.1:0-4090 GCA_964632105.1 uncultured Atribacterota bacterium | reverse complement strand
AGGCAATGGAAATCAGACCCTGGCAACAAGGTCAGGGAAGATTTATGATGGGGGGAAATCGGTAACATTTTATTTTCCTGATTGTTCCCCTTCTAAATTTACGGATTGCTGATTACCTAATCCTATATTTAAATCTAATTTTCCACCGTTTTTTAAATCACTAAGTAGTTTGTCCTTTACTTCGTTAAATTTAGTAAGATACTGGGAATCAACTGAAGAAGCTGCCGGCAGTTTAAGCTTTAAAAAATCTACCCTATCTCCGTTTTCACTGATGGAAAAATCTAAATGCGGACCTGTAGACAAGCCAGTAGATCCCACATAACCTATTATCTCACCTTGTTTCACTTTCTGACCATTTTTTAAATCTTTGGCGAAACGGGAAAGATGACCATAACCACTTACATAATTATTAGGATGGCGAACTCTAATATAATTTCCGTAACCATCATTCCAACCAACATAAATTACCGTCCCATCTCCGATAGTGGAAACCGGGGTCCCAGTAGGAGCAGCATAATCGATAGCCAGATGAGGACGCCAAATTCTCAAGATTGGATGTAAACGGTTTTTAGAAAAATAAGAACTGATATATTTATAGGTTAAGGGAGCTCGCAGAAAAGCCTTCCTTAACGATTTCCCTTCTTCGGTATAATAATCTATATGCCCGGCAGGGTCTTCAAACAGAATGGCGGTATGTTCACTCAAAAGTTCCCCCTCATATCGAGCAGCAAGTATCTTACCCCAACGATAAAAATCTCCTCTATACTGTTTTTCTACCAAAATATTAAAAGTATCTCCCTCCCGGCATTCGGTAAGAAAGTCGATCTGCCAGGCAAATATCTCTGCTAACTGCAGGGCTAATTGGGGTGAATCTGCACATTCCATCATAGATTCATAAAGAGAATATTCAATCTTCCCTTCAAGCCGAACAACTTCTGTGCAAACTTCTTCTTTAGTTACTTTTAAATCTTCTGAATCAGAGGTGGGAATATCTATACAGTAAATATCAATGGGATTGGGCTTATAAGTAAATTCTGTTACTTTTCCCTCCGGATTATACTTTAAAGAATATTCACTGCCAACCGGTAGATAGTTAAAATCTACCACAGACTTAACTTTTTCTTGTAAACTAAGTATCTCAGCAGCAGAAATTCCTTTTCTAATTAAAGATTCATAAAGGGTATCTCCAGCCTGTAGATTGCCATCAATGGTAATTACTTCTTCCTCTTCTTTCTCTTCCTCTATATTTACCTTAGGAGATATTTCTTGTGCAAGCATATCAAGACCCTTTTCTTCCTCCTCTGCAACCTCTGCAACTACTGGTTTCAATATTTCTTCTGAAGCAGGAAAGGTATCGCTGCTTTGTTTTGCGGAAAACAGTGGAAGAATCTTAAAATAAATTGTTCCCGTAGTTAGCAATAGAATAAATAGACCAACAATAATCATTTTTATTTTTTTTGCTCTTCTTTTTTTGTAGGAAGAAGTATGGTGATGAGAATAATAGTAGTATTTTTTCTTTGGCAAGATCTCTAATATCCCCTTACAATAAAATTTATCATACTTAAACAATTATATAATTAAATTAGTCGTTAGTGAATAGTGAATAGTCGTTAGTATTAAATGCAGATACAAGTTCTACCCTTACTTTTTTTCTCTTTTATTCTCTTATACTATATATTATACACTATATATGAAATAAGTATATATACTTATTGAGTAATTTTTAAATCACTTATATAACAATCATATACTCTATTATTAAAGCATACAAATATAATTTTTGCTACAAAGTTATTTCTCTTTAAAAAATTTACAGTCTTGGTGATAGCAATTTTAGTAGCGCGCTTCAAGGGAAACCTGTATGCCCCGGTGCTTATTGAAGGAAAAGCCACTGTTTTAAGCTGATGTTTTTCTATTAAGGTAAAACAACTCTGATAACATTGAGCAAGATACTCATCTTCTTTGTAATTTCCACCTCTCCAGACAGGGCCTACAGTATGAATCACCCATTTAGCCGGTAATCGATAACCTCGAGTTATCTTCGCTTCCCCGGTAGGACACCCTTTTAACTTACGGCATTCTTCTAAAAGATCAGGGCCAGCTGCACGGTGAATAGCCCCATCTACTCCCCCGCCGCCAAGAAGGGAATTATTGGCTGCATTAACTATGGCCTCTACCTGTTGTTTGGTAATATCACCTTGCACAACCTCAATTCTATCAGGCATATTACTTTACTCCTTCTAATAAAAAATTAAATAAAGTTAAAATAAAATTATTTTTTATATTTTATATAGGTATCATTAAAATACCTATCTGTCATAGAAGCAATATAGTCTATCACAACCTGCTCAGGTAAATTACTGTTTACATAATTTGCTCCCTTATTTTTACCCCTATTAAAAATCCACTCTTTAAAAACTAGAGAATCCTTATCACCTCGGCTAACATCATTAAGAAATTTGTCAAACAAGTATTTAAAGGAAGTTCTCAGTTTCGTCTTTTTTGCTTTTAATCTTGGATTTTTATATATCCTTTCCGCATTAAATTTTTTCAATTCAAAAACTCTATCAGCAATATTAGGGGAATAAATTATCTCATCACAATTATGGGAATTAATTATGATATTAGTTACCAGGGAATTTATAATGGCTGTATTGCTTTCCCCTAATTCTTCCTTAATTCCTTCTGGCAATTCACCTCTTTTTAAAATACCTATTCGTATCGCATCTTCAAAATCCTGCCCTATATATGAAATTGCATCTGACATTCGGACAACACATCCCTCTAAAGTTGCAGGAATTATATGAAGTTGTTCTCCTTGAGATTTTTTCTGGCAATAATCTATTAAATTAGCTTCGGTTTTATTTCGATCCGGTTTTAGATATTTCTCGTTAATCTCACCATCATGAGAGAGAATTCCATCTCTTACTTGAAAGGTCAAGTTCATCCCTTTACAGGCATCGGCAAGTTTATCGACTATTCTAAGACTATGGATATTATGAAAAAATATGCCAATATTCTTCTCCTGGCAAATTTCTTGAAGAATCTCCTCTCCATCATGTCCAAAGGGAGCATGTCCTAAATCATGTCCAAGAGCAATAGCTTCAATAAGATCAAGATTTAACTTTAAAGCTTTCCCAATGGTACGGGCTATTTGAGAAACTTGTAAAGTGTGGATGCTCCGATTAGACAACTGTTCGTCAAAACTGGCGGCAAAATATATAACCTGAGTCTTCCCTATATATCTTCGAAATGAACCACTGTATAATATATGATCTCGGTCTCTTGAATAATGACCTCTAAAGGGATGAGATGTCTCGCGCTCTCTTCTGGCTTCACAATTTTTCGCAGCATAAGGAGAAAGGTATTTATCTTCAAAATCAAGGATTTCTTTTTTAAAGCTCTCTTCGTTCATAATTTTTCTCCTGAATAAAATAATAAAATACAGTGAGAAGAAAACTTTTTGCTTTGTTTTTATTTTAACAATAAATTTATATTATTTATTTTATAAAATTGTAGGGGATTCTGCAAGTATTTTATTCGTATCGCGTAAAAACAGTATCGAGTATATAGTAAAGGAAAAGCGGATAGCGTTTAGCGTAGAGCGTTTAGAAATACAGTGATGAGTAATGTAAAATATGTAATAAGTTACGGGTTTCGAGTTGCAAGTTGCAAGTTGCAAGTTTGGAAAAAAGAAGTAGAGACGTATTGTGTGTTACATTGACCGGATGACTGGCAGACCGGGAGACTTGGTAGCTGGGTAACTAAATTAATTGGGCAATTAGTAAATTGTCCAATTAATTTCTATCCCTTCACTGACCCCGCCAAAATACCTTTTACAAAATAGCGTTATAACCCCAAAAAGAGAACTAAAAGTTATTCTCTTCTTCTTTCTATTTTGATGACCAACCTATCATTCCTTTAACGTAATATTTCTGTAAGAATGTATACACCAATATTGGCACAAGCATAAGCAAAATAGATGCAGCCGCTAGAAGTCCCCAATCAACGAAATATACTCCCCGCATTAAGGGAATCCTTTGTGTGGCAAGAAGTTTCTCAGGAGAATACATAAGTATTAATGCAAGAA
>CAZWFH010000157.1:0-4096 GCA_964632105.1 uncultured Atribacterota bacterium | reverse complement strand
TCAATTTAGCATTTGATTCCACAAATAATACAGTGAGAGATCTTGACTCGCCTTACATTGAAATGGGGTCAAATCTTTATCCTTGACAAATAATTTGGTCAACTGTCAAGAATAAAGATTTGACCCCGATAACTAAGCGGCAATCGCTCAATTGCTCTACGAAAAAGAAATTAGTCCAAAAGATAAGATTAATTATATGGAAGGAAAGGTATTAGAGGAATTATTAAAAGTAGTAAATCAGAGAAAAAGAGATGAAGGAGAAGAAATTACCCATCGGGATATAGAAGGGGATTTACAAAAACTCAATACCGATTTTTTAGATATTGCTCGGCAAAATAGAACAGTAGCCAGAAAGAAATACCGTGATGAACCAGGAAATGTCTTTGAGGATTTAGTAAATCGAGCCTTCTTGCTTTTGGATTTTGATACCATCCCTCAGCGAAGTGCTCATGGCTGGGATATAGTCTTAATTGCCGGAAGGGCGGTGCATCCCTATTTTATCGTAGTAGAATGTAAGACTGCTGCTGAAGGAACCTACAGTATAGAACATGATTATTATGAGATATGGGAAAGGATTCTTAAGAGATTAGGAAAAGAATTTGTAAATATATTAAAAGAAACCTCCTTTTCTCAGATAAAAAATACTGAATTAAAAGAAGATTTATTAAGGATGCTGAAGGTGAAGTAGTTAAAATTGGGACTATCTTCATTTTTATATAAAAAGTTAAATTTATAATTTCACAAGATACTCCTCAAATATTCACAGAGTAAAAAGAAGTAAAAATCACTCCTGAAAAGTTTTCATAATTTTTGTAATAGATATTAAGAAAATTTTTTTGAATTTTTATGGTAAGAAAAAGCAACATTCTCTTGACAGAATTCAAAACATAGGTATAATATTATATAGGAAGGAGGTATGAGTTAAAATGAATGAAATTATTTATAAAGAGCTTTCTCAAAGAGTGAAAAAATTAAGAGAACAGAAGGGAATTAGCCAACAAGAACTGGCTAAGCTTTTAGAAGTCTCACGTCCTACAGTATCTCAAATAGAGAGCGGAGAAAGAAAGATTTCTGCTGATGAATTAGTGAAGTTAGCAGAGATATTCAATATTTCAGTAGAGGGTTTACTTGATTTTAAAAAAGAACCGAAGGTAATTTTAGAGGAAAGTAAAAAAAGAAAAAGTTTGAAGGACCAAATTAGAATCAATGTACCCCAAAAGAATCTGGAGAAATTTAGAGAGGTTCTCTTATATATACTCAATAAGATTGGCTCGAAACCCAATATTGGAGAGACGGTGATTTATAAACTGTTATACTTTATTGATTTTGACTTCTATGAAAAATATGAGGAACAATTAATTGGCGCTACCTACCTCAAGAATAATTATGGTCCTACTCCTATTGAATTTATAGAGATAGCAAATAAAATGATTGAAGATAAAGAGATTGAGAAGATAAAGAGTGAATATTTTACTTATCCCCAGATTAAATATTTACCCTTAAGGAGACCAGATCTTTCTAAATTAAAAGCTAATGAGGTGGAAGTAATAGACCAGGTCTTAGATAAACTTTCTGATATGAATGTGGCGCAAATAAGTGAATATTCTCATAACGATGTACCATGGTTAGTATCAGAAGATAAAGAACCTATTGAATATGAATCTGTTTTTTATAGAAAGTCCCCTTACTCAGTAAGAGAATATAGCAGTGAAGATATTTAATAAGATATCTTATATTCCTGAATTCAAAAAAGATTTGAAAAAGCTTGGCAAAAGGTTTAGAACTTTAGAAGAGGATCTTAATATATTTATTGAGTCGCAACTAAAAATATACCATAAGTTGGGAATAGATAATCATGGTATATTTAAAATAAGTGATCTAAATATTAAATGTCCTGAAATATATAAAGCCAGGAAATTTGCTTGTCGTTCTCTAAAGGGTAAAGGAGTATACTCTGGTATTAGGTTAATTTATACTTATTTTGAAGATGAGGATAAAGTGGAGCTGATTGAGATTTATTATAAGCAAGATAAAGAGAAAGAAGATAAAGAAAGAATTTTAAGATATTATGAAAAAAGTGATAGGGGATGATTGTTCATATTCAAAAGGGAAATTGGAACAGTCCATTTTCTCAGACAATTAATATTTTACTTTTAAATTAGATAAATAGGGAAGGTGTGCCAAGTCAATAATTCGGTAACTTTTAGCGGAAAACCTATAGAACCTGAGGAGTTTCTTAATAGGATGTGAGTTCTCATTTTTCTAAGATTCAGTCATCGCCTTAAGGTTCGGAAATCTTAAGGCGATATAGTACATTATAATCAATTAAAAGGAGGTAATTGAAATGAAGAAAGCAGATGTAATTGTTACTGGTGGAAGCGCTGCGGGAATAACGGCGGCAATAACTTGCCGGAGACACTATCCTGAAAAGAGCATTTTGTTAATTAGGAAAGAGAAACAGGTACTCATTCCTTGTGGGATACCGTACATCTTTGGAACTGTGGGAAGTCCAGATAAAAATCTGGTACCCGATGCCGTTCTCGAAAAAAATGGCATCGAACTTGTAATTGACGAGGTTACCGATATTGGACGCCTCGACCGTTTCGTTACCACGGCAAAGGGGGAAAAGATCGGTTATGAAAAACTCGTGCTTGCAATCGGTTCGATACCGATTATACCTCCAATCCCTGGTGTGGATATGAAGAATATCTTTGTGGTAAGGAAAGATGTATCTCATCTTCAACAGATGCTTGAACAGTTGAATAGATCTTCGAATCTCGTGATTGTGGGAGGTGGTTTTATCGGTGCAGAATTTGCCGATGAATGTCGGAAAAATCGGCACATTAAAATTACAATAGTAGAGATGCTCTCACATTGTCTGATGTTAACATTCGATGAGGACCTCTGTGCCGTTGCGGAAGGTATAGAGAAGGAGTACGGAATTAATATTCTGGAGCCCGAGAAAGTTGAGTCCTTCATTGGGGATAGTGCGGTGAAAGGAGTAAAACTTGCTAGCGGAAGAGAAATAGAGGCGGATACTGTGATTCTCGGTATTGGTTGTGCCGCGAACACAAAGCTCGCCGAAAAAGCAGGTCTGGAATTAGGTCCGACAAAAGGCATTCAAGTCAACCGTTATATGCATACTAGCGACGAGAACATCTTCGCTTGCGGTGATTGCACTGAAAAGGTGTCCTTTTTCGATGGCAAACCATCTGGCCTAAAGCTTGCTTCGACAGCGACCAGGGAAGCACGGATAGCAGGGGCCAACTTGTTCGGGACGCGACGAATTAATGAGGGCGTGATAGGTGTTTTTTCCACCGTCTTGGGTGATACTGCCTTTGCTCTCGCCGGACTTTCAGAGAGGGAAGCCAGGCAGAAAAGCTATAATGTTGTTGTTGGGGAATCGGAGGGGCCAAACCGCCATCCCGGTGGCATGCCAGAAATGGCTAATTTAAAAGTTAAGCTGGTTTTTGAGAGAGGCACCGGTATAATTCTCGGGGGGCAAGTTATGGGTGCTAAGTGCAGTGGAGAGCTGATAAATGCCATCAGCGCTTGTATTCATGAGAAAATGACCATTGATAATATTGCTACCTTCCCCATGGGGACGCATCCGGCGTTGACTGCTTCACCAATCGCTTACCAACTTACTAATGCGGCGGAAATGGCTATCAAGGCGATGAAATCAGACTAAAACTTAGGATAAAAAGTTATTTGCTATGTCGCCTAACGAGACTTTCGGAAAAGCCTCATAATGGAGTACCCCTGACCATTCTACTATTACTGAATTTATCTCCTCTACTAATAGCAAGAGGAAATAATCTTTCTTTTTAGGAAATATGCTTACAGACAGAGAGATTGTAAAGATTGTAAGTTAAAAGAGGAATGCCTTTTTTCATAGTCCAAGCGGGTGGTTAAAACTTCGGGAAGGTAGAAAAGAACATCGGGGTCAGGCTTCACAACTTCACATTTTATAAATTTCTATACTCTATTTTATCATGAAGCCATTCTTTTTTATATTTTTGTGAAGTTGTGAAGCCTGATCACAAAGGCATATCCAAACCGTTAGGCAAAGTTTTGCTTGGTGAGTTATTCTTAA
>CAZWFH010000156.1:0-4114 GCA_964632105.1 uncultured Atribacterota bacterium | reverse complement strand
GTAAAGTTTCTATCAATAATTTAGAATTAAAAGTTCCTGGTGCACCACTACACGAAAAAATACAACTTCGGATAATACCAGATAGAGAATCCGGTTTATCTGAAGTCCGATTCTGGTATAGAGATAATTTTTTAGGTAGTCAAAAAGTTAAAAATACAGACCTTAATTTAGTCCAGGTTTAAGTTTTAATTAATAATTTATTTACAGCTATAGAGAAAAATATAGTATATTTTAATCTTTAAAGGTGGCTCACTTTTAAAGTATAACTAAGAGAAATATTGAGTTTAATTTAGTCCACTTTTGATTCTTAAATAGTCCACTTTTGAAATTTAACTAACATATTTTTATTTAATTAAAAGAATTTTTTTACTTTTATTTTTATTCTAAATAGTCTTTCAATCTTTTGCTCCTGCTGGGATGTCTTAATTTTCTTAATGCTTTTGCCTCAATCTGACGAATTCTTTCTCTGGTTACCCCGAACTCTTTACCAACTTCTTCTAAAGTATGAGGATGACCGGTGGCAATTCCAAATCTCAATTCCAACACTCTCTTCTCTCGGTAAGTCAAAGTCTCTAAGACATCGTCCAATTGCTCCTTTAAAAGCGTGTAAGTAGCGATTTTAGGAGGAGCAGGCGAATCTTTATCTTCTATAAAATCTCCTAAGTGACTATCTTCTTCTTTTCCGATTGGAGTTTCTAAGGAAACAGGCTCCTGGGCAGTTTTTAATATCTCCCTTACTTTATCTTCAGTAATTTCCATATTTTTGGCTATTTCCTTAACAGTCGGTTCTCGTCCTAATTCCTGCAAGAGATGGCGTGACACCCTTATCAATTTATTAATAGTCTCTACCATATGAACAGGAACGCGAATAGTCCTGGCTTGATCTGCTATAGCTCTGGTAATTGCCTGTCTTATCCACCAAGTAGCATAGGTACTAAATTTATATCCCTTTTTGTAGTCAAACTTCTCTACTGCTCTGATTAGACCCATATTACCTTCCTGGATCAGATCTAAAAATAGCATTCCTCTACCCACATATCTTTTAGCAATACTTACTACTAATCTTAAATTTGACTCTACTAATTTCTTCTTGGCTTCGTGATCTCCTTTTTGCATTCTTTTAGCCAATTCTACTTCTTGTTTGGCAATTAATAATTTTATCTTCCCTATTTCCTTTAAGTACATTTTTACGGGATCATCTAATTCTAATTGTTTCACCAATTCTATTTCTAAATTTACTTTCTCTTTAGAGGGATGAATTTTCTTGTTTTCTCCTTCAACACCTTTGTCCTTAATCAATAAATTGCCTTCTTCCTCAGTTTCAACTAACTCAATTCCAGATTCACTTAGAAGATCATACAAATCTTCTATTTTACTCAGATCTGAAATATCATCTGCTAAATATTTTTCCATTTCTTTATAGGTTAAATAGCCTTGCTCTTTCCCTATTTTAATTAATTCTTCGATTATTTTCTTTTTCGCCATTACCAAGCCTTCCTTCTCAAAATAAAATTACCTATTTAAATAAATTATAAAATTAAAATTTTAATTAATATTTTTACCTTTTAACTGTCGAACAATTTCTCTTAATTCGTTTAAATCATCTTCTTCTATCTTTTCAGATTTTTTTATCTTTTCATCAATAATTTTTGCTCTTTTTTCGAGATTTTTTCTCTCTTGATTCAACTTAAAATTATTTATTGTATCTACATATCCGGAGATTATTTTCTCATCAAAAGTTATGGTTTCTTCCATCAAAATCTTAGAAATTAATTTTGCTGCCTCATCATCATTTAAACAGTCAATAACTTTTTGAGAATCTAATATTTTATCATCTTTTAAATTTTTTTCAATGGCATCTACAATTTGACGATGTAATGGAACGGTAAAATCTTTTGCTTTCAACTTTTTTAAAATGTCCTGGGCAATTTTTTCATTTTCCAGCATACATCCGATGAGAATTTTTTCTGCTTTAATATTCCCAGATTCAGAATTTAATTTAATAAAATTGTAGGAGGAATCTTTTGCTCCTCTTTTATATCTTTTTAGTTCGATTAAGATCGCTTCTTCGGATAATTTTAATTCTTCAGATATCTTTTTTGTCTGAGCTCTCAGCTCAACCTCATTACCTATTACGCTCAAGGTAGGTAAAATTCCTTTAACAACTTTTACTTTTCCTTCTATAGTTTTAATACTACATTTGGAATATAAAAGTTTTAACTTATAGTCTATTAAGGAAAGCGACCTATCAATTAAATTTTGAAAAGGTGTTCTTCCTTTTTTAATTAAAAAATCAGCTGGGTCATAACCTTGTGGTAAATCTATTACTTTAACTTCAAGACCAGCTTTTACCAGTAAATCTAAACTTCTTAAAGTCGCCATATTACCGGCTGAATCTGCATCATAAGCGATTAAAACCGTATCGGTGAACCGTTTTATTAAGTCTATCTGTTTAGTGGTTAAGGCTGTCCCCAGAGATGCTGCTACATTATAAAATTCGTTTTGTTGAGTTATTAAAACATCAGTATAGCCTTCTACAATAATTACGTAATCCTTTTTTCGGATATCTTCCTTGGCAAAGTTTAAACTGTATAAATTGCTCCCTTTGTTATAAACCAACGTTTCCGGAGAATTTATATACTTGGGCAAAGAATCATCTAAAACCCTGCCCCCAAAGCCTATTACCCTTCCCGATAAGTTAAAGATAGGGAAAATTATTCTATCTCTAAAATAGTCGATATATTTTCCCTCTATTTTGCTCTTATTTATTATTCTGGCTTTAATTAGCTCTTCGTAAGAATACCCTTTCTTCTTTAAAAAGTTAGTTAATGCGTCCCAGCCGGGAGGAGCATAACCTAATCTATACTTTTCGACACTAGTATCGTTAATTCCTCTTTTTTTTAAATAATTTATTATTTTTTTTCCTTGATTAGTCTTAAATAGACATTCTCGGTAATAATTTGCGGCCAGATTATTTAATTTATACAGTCTTTCTTTTTGTCTGTTAAGAAAATTTTCTTTTTCTTCATCTACAGGGAGAGATACGCCTGATTTTTTAGCTAACATCTTCACTGCTTCAAAAAAACTAATTTTCTCATATTTCATAAGGAAATTAAAAACATTGCCCCCTTCTCCACATCCAAAACAATGAAATAACTGCTTTTCCGAACTAACCATAAAAGAAGGGGTCTTCTCTCCATGAAAAGGACATAATCCTTTAAATCCCTTTCCTGCTGGTTTTAGATGTACATACTCTGAAATAATATCTACAATGTCACAACGATTCCTTATTTCTTCCAGTAAATCAGATGAAAATCTCAAATATAAATCACCTACAAATTATTATCGTTCGGTATAATTAATGAAATATTTTCTTTTTTAAAACTCCTAAATTTATCTTCGTATTAATATATTCTACAAAAGTTTTAATTTTCCTCTTTTTTTATGAAAATATTTTAAAATATTTTAAAAAAAATACTAGTTGATTATTTTTACTATAAATCAACTAGTTTAAGATAACTTATTTTATTTTTTTATGAATAAATTTAAAGATAAAATTAAAAATTTAACTGTAAATTTTTATCTCCGGAGATTTTTTCTTTCTTTTTGACCTTTCCATACTTTCCACCGCCACCCGGACTTAGGTTCAACAGTCCCTTTCGAGCTAAAATTATATTTTGGGCAATCTCAAATCCTACTACCTGGCAGATTTCCTGATAAGAAGCTTTGTGTAGTATATTCATTTCAGTACCAAAATAATCAAACAATTTATTCAGGGTCTTTTTACCTACACCGGGTACAAATTCTAAAGGAACCTGGTGATAATAAGGTGGACGATGAGAAGGAGAAATAGACTGTTGGTAATCTCCGATTTCCACAATCCGATCAAAAACACCTTTTACTATTTTGTCACTCCCGCATTTTTCACACTTATAAACTGGGGGATTATTGGTAGTAGTATAATTACAAACCTCGCAAAAAGTTCGATGGTATCTACCCAGTTTAGGGTCAAGGCCGTAATTGGCGATTATCTTTCTACCTTCCTTTCTCTGCAAGGCTAAAAGTATCTCTTTAAAATTAGCTTTTTCCAATTCTACTATATTATATTCCCTAC
>CAZWFH010000155.1:0-4126 GCA_964632105.1 uncultured Atribacterota bacterium | reverse complement strand
AGAGGTTTTTTATATGTGGAAGATGCGGCAGAGGGGATTTTACTGGCTGCAGAGAAATACAATAAGAGTGACCCGATAAATCTGGGCACTGACTTAGAGATATCCATCAAAGACTTAGCCGAATTGATTGCCAGGTTAGTAGGATTTAAAGGTAAGATTAAGTGGGATACCAGTAAACCGGATGGACAGCCTCGAAGGAAATTGGATACGAGTAGGGCTGAGCAGAAATTTAACTTTAAGGCCAAGATGGATTTTGAGGAAGGGATGAAGAAGACGATTGAGTGGTATAAAAGAAATCGTTTTTCTTAAAAATAGAAAGGATAATAGTCTATAATTGAAAAAAATATTGATAATAAGTGAACCTTTTTATCCGCAAGTAGCTGCTATTGGACAATTGCTAACTGATTTAAGTGAGGATTTAGTAAAAACGGGTTTTCAAGTGAAAGTAGTTACTGGAAATCCCAATAATATTTTTAATAAAAAAAATATAATACCGAGAAAAGAAAATTATAAAGGGATAGAAATAATTCGCTTAAGAAATACCACTTATAGTAAATACAGGATGGCGGGAAGAGTTCTAAATTATTTGACTTTTCATTTTTTACTTTATTTTAATGTATTATTTTGTGAGAGGCCAGACCTCGTTTTTGTTTTATCAACACCTCCTTTTATCTCCTTCTCTGGATTAATGCTAAAGATATTTAAGAGCTCCAAGGTGATTTATAATATTCAGGATCTGTTCCCTGATTTAGCAGTAGAATTAGGAAAATTAAAGAATAGACACTTTATCGGATTTTTGAAAAAACTCTCTGAGTTAATTGTGAGGAAGGTGGATAAAGTAGTAGTTGTGGGTGAATATATGGAGAGGAAGATAAGAAATGATTTGCTAAGGGAAACGAGTGAGAGTACGAGCGTGGGTGCAAGTGCAAGCACGAATGATCATATTATTACTATACACAATTGGGCTGACGGGAATAAGATAAAAGTTTTAGAGGATAAAGAAGCTGAAAATAATTACCTTAAAAAGAAATGGGAATTAGAAGGAAAATTTGTAGTTTTGTACTCGGGCAATATAGGATATCTTCATGAATTTGATACCATCATTGCTGCGGCTGAAAGTATAGCGAAAGAGGGAATGAAAGAGATTGTATTTGTTTTTATTGGAGAAGGAATAAAGAAGAGTTATATTGAAGAGAAGGTTAGAGAGAAGGGGTTAGATAATATTTTATTTTTCCCCTATCAGCCGCGGGAGATGCTTACTTATAGTCTGGGTTTAGCCGATGTTTCTTTGGTGACTCTAGAAAAGGGTTTTGAAGGGATGGTTGTCCCCAGCAAGATATACGGAATTTTAGCCAGTGGAAGGCCAGTAATTGCTGTGATGGGAGGAGAAAGTGAAATTGTTGAAATTATAAGAAAAGGAAATTGCGGAGAAGTGGTGAAGACTGGTGATTATCAAGCTTTGGCAGATAGTATAATGAATTATTATAGAGATAGGAAAAAATGCAGGGAAGACGGGTTAAACAGTCGAAGATATTTTGAGGGAAAATTTGATAGAAAAATTGCTACAAAAAGATATGTTAAAGTAATTGAAGAGGTCTTGAAATCTTAAGTATTTAATTTATAGTAAAAAATATAATTATTATTTAATTTTTAACGAAGCTTGGAGCAATGTCTAAATGAAGAAAATTGTTATAACTGGGGTTAATGGGATTATTGGGTCTGAATTAAGAAGGCGATTTATTGATAAGGGCTATCATGTTATTGGAGTTGATAGGACAGAACCTAAAGAAAAAGAGGGAAATGGCGACGAGCACGGGAAGTTTAAATATGCAAAGTTAGATATTACTGATAAAGATAAAGTGAGCCAGTTTTTTTCAAAATTACGTTTTGATTATTTAATCCATTGCGCAGCATTAGTGCATAAAAATTCTCCAGATCTTTCTTTTGATAATTTTATGAAGATTAATTTTGAAGGGACTAAAAATATTTTTGATTCTGTAATCAAGAGTAAAAATAAATATGGACTTAAGAGAGCAATTTTTTTTAGTACCATAGAAGTTTATGGAGGAGAAGAGAGAGACGAGATCATTTCCGAAGATGATGAATGTAATCCAATTTCTTTCTATGGTCAAAGTAAATTGGCTGCTGAAAGATATTTATTAAATTTAGGTAAAGATTATAAATTACCAATTATTATTTTACGGCTTACCCCGGTTTATAGTGAAGATTTTTTGAGAAATGTGAAGAGAAGAGTATTGATAGGGGGAGATAAGTTTTTTTATAGAGTTGGGAATGGGGAGCAGAGGATATCTTTATGTTCAAGAGAGAATGTGATTGATGTGGTGGAAGCGTGTATTGAGGGTGGAGTTCCTTTTGGAGAAGTTTTTAATATAGCCGATGATAAAGTTTATAGTTTTAATGATTTATTAAATTATTTCCGAGGGTTGGTGGACGGGAATCGTATTACAGTAAAAATCCCGAAATGTATAGTGTATTTTGGAGTAAAATTGCTTAGTTTAATATTTTCAGGTAGAAAAGAAAGATTGCTTTCGATTTATTATAAGTTAACTAAAGATAATGTGTATTCTATTGAGAAAGCAAAGAAATTATTTAAATATAATCCAAAGTGGAATTTTGAAAATACTATATTAAAAGATAGAAAGATAATAGAAGATGATAAAAAGAGTATTTGATTTGTTTTTTTCCATAATTTTATTAGTAATCTTAGCTCCTTTGTTTGTGGTAGTTGGAATTTTAATCAAGTTAGATTCTCCTGGACCTATTTTTTTTAAGCAGAAGAGAGTGGGAAAAGATAATAAAACTTTTATGGTTTATAAATTTAGAAGTATGAGTGTAGGAACGCCGGATGGGGCCAAAGAGGATTTAGGAGAAGAAAATTTGTATGTTACCAGAGTAGGGAAAATAATTAGGCGATTTACTATAGATGAACTGCCCAATTTATTTAATGTGGTAAGGGGAGAGATGACTTTGGTTGGCCCCAGGCCTCCGCATTATACGCAGTATGATTTAATTAAGATGAGAACTAAGGCAGGGATTCATAAGGTTAAGCCAGGCATTGCCGGTTATGCGCAGATTATGAAAACCGGGGGTGAAGATTTAGCAACAAAAGTGGAGTGTGATAAATATTATGTGGAGCATATGAGTTTATGGTTAGATGTTAAGATTATTATAAAAACCGCGATTATGCGTTTTAGTTCTACGGAGACGTTTTAAAGTATCAATCTACCAATCGTCCAATCTGCCGGTTTACCAATCAGGAAAAATACAGAGCAAGCAGAAAAGGGATAAGAATGACAAGGAATAAAGTGAGAATGAAACGATATAATAAATTTACCGGCAAGAAGATTGCATACTTATTGTGCCTAATTTAGGTCAATGGTTGGTAGTTATGGATGAATTGCAGGAAAGTGATATGATTGTAGTTCTCATGGGAAGTGTGTATGATAGAATTATTTAATTGACCAATCTACCAATCTACCAATTGACCAATTAAAACGCAAGATAGCAAGATGGCTGCAATAGATTTAGGAATTCCGGAGGAAGATGTATTAATCCTCGAAGGTAATTCTAGAAGTACACAGGATGAAGCCCTGACCCTTTAGCGGGTAAGGAAACAGTATCAAGTATCAAGTATCGAGTGAAGAAAAGAAAAAGAAAGAAAAGAAAAGAAAAGAAATACGAGAAAAAAAGGGAACAGGCAACTTTAAAATACAAGTTACAAGTTACAAGATGCGAGTTGCAAAAAACAGTATATAGTATCGAGTATCGAGTATATAGTGAGGAAAAAACAAAGAAGGAGATAGACGCGGGTTAAATTAGTCGTTAGTGAATAGTGAATAGTCGTTAGTATTAAAATGCAGGTTTTTAGTTATTAGTTTTTGGTTTTTAGATGAGATTGTCGCGCCCTAATAAAGTCATAGTGTTCGCAATGAGCTTTATTCAATCTAGAAATAAAAGCTTCTAATGGGGTAGACTTACTTTTGTTTTAATTCCGGTTAGTTCTTTTTGTACTTCTGAAAAGAGTGGGGTACGAAGATAACTTAATACCACATAAAAATATAATTCGAAAAGTTGACAATACACCATAAATAGTGTATATTTTAAA
>CAZWFH010000154.1:0-4133 GCA_964632105.1 uncultured Atribacterota bacterium | reverse complement strand
CTTTCTCCGATAAGTGAGGTTATTCTTTGCAGAATTTTTAATATCTCTTGTTCTTCATCCTTAATTAATTGACGGAGCAAATTATTTAACTCTACTACTACAAAGGGCTCAATAAATAAAGTAGCTCCGCTATCAGATTTATCGTGAACTATTCCGGGAAATTTTGCTTTTTTTTCTTGCTTTACAGGTATAACGTACCTATTTTGTCTTACAGTTATTAAAGGTTCTTGAATAATGGCGGCAAAACGGGAAGACCTGATAATAGTTTCCAATTTATTTTTCAGAGCTTGTTCCTTTTTTATTATATCTCTTCTAATCTTCCTTAACTCCGGGCTCGCTCGGTCTAAAACTACTCCATCCTCATCGATACATTGGATTATTTCTTTCTCTAATTCGGAGAAAGTTTGTATTTTTTCTGCTCTCTCTCTAATCAAAGGATATTTTTCTTTGGTTTTCAATAGAAACTTTTTAATCAAGCGAGAAGTTTTTAAAACTTTTAATATTTTTATAATTTTTTTTGCATCAAGGATAGATCCCTTAATTGCAGATCTTTTTAATTCACTACTAATGTCTTCTAATCTGGAAAAGGGAGGGGTTCCGTCGTAAGAAATGATTTCTCGCATTTCAGTAGTTTCTCTTTGAGTATTAAAAATTTGGAGGAAATTAATCTTAGGAGTAATATTTTCTACGATTAATTCACCAATAGCAGTGGATATTTTTTCTTTTAATTGCTTTTTGATTTTTGAAAATTCCAAAACTGAAAATGTATGCTCATCCAAAATACATCTCACCTTTTTTAAATACTAACAAAATATTTCGCGGTATCTTTTAGAACAATTAAATTAAGATGGAATTTTTTAAGAAATTCTTCCGTGTTAAACTGAAAGCTTAAAGGCAGCCAATCTTTTAAATAATCATATACAATTGTAGTCATAACTGCAAATCTATTAGCTAAGAATGAGTTTTCTAATTGTTCTTTCAAAAAAACTGGTAAAGGAATAAAAGTAATAATAACTAATAAAATTCCCACTATTAAAGAACCCTTGACTAAACCAAACACAGCTCCCCCTAAACCGTCTATCCAGAAAACAAACAACAGGGAAAGTATTTTTTTAAAAAATATTTCAATAATTCTCGCGATTAGATATATTCCCAAAAATATTAGAGCAAAACCTAATATGTTTGCTATCTCCCCGCTTATTTGACTATGTGAGCTTATAAATTCTCCAACCTCTTTAAACCAAAAAATTGCCAGGAAAATTGCAGTGATAACTCCTATTAAATTTATTATTCCTCTAATAATTCCGCGACGTATCCCAATAATCATATTCAATAAAATTATTATCATTATCGATACATCTATCCAATTTATAGCAGCCATAAATATTTCCTTCTAACTAGTCGTAAGTAGCAACACGGCGTGCCGTGTTGAAGTTCTTCGTTTATAGTTTTTCGTTTTTAGATAAAGATAATCACCGGTAGGTTATCCGTTTTTTTTAGGCGTATGCAATACACCCCTAACTTTTCATAACTTTTCATAACTTTGAATCTAAAATAATTATATATTTGTAGGTTATGTGACTCGGTATTAATTCTTTAACCAGTTAACTGGTAAACTGGATAACCGGCTAAATGTACTTATACTATTATACTACACACTATCTTACTCTCTAATTTTGGCAGAAAATTTAGTAATTAATTGCTCTCTAATTTTTTTATATATATTTTCCACTTCTTGATCGGTCAAAGTACGGTCTTCGGCTTGAAAAACCACAGAGTAAGCTAAGCTTTTATACCCATCGCCAATTTGCTTTCCTTTAAATATATCAAACAAAGTTACTTTTTTAATTAATTTTTCATCTATCAATTTTATGGTTTTAATAATATCAGCAGAAAGTATTTCTTCTTTTACTATAAAAGCTAAATCTCTCTGAACAGAAGGATATTTTGGTAAAACACAATATTTGATATCCGAGGGAACGTTAGGGAATAAATTTTCAAAATCAATCTCAAACAAATTCACTTTCCCCGGGATACGATAATTGTTTATTACTTCCGGATGTATCTCGCCAAAAATTCCCACCTCTTCTCCTCTTATAATAATTTTACCATTCCGTAGAGGGTGAAAAGCAGGATGGTTCCCTTGAACTACTTCCCAATTTTCCACTTTTAAGCCCTGAAAAACTGTCTCGATTATACCCTTAACATCAAAAATATCTAAAGAAAGTGATTTTTCCCAAACATCTCCCCGAACGGACTTAATTATTGCTCCGGCTATTATTAATTTCTCATTAGGTAAGGAACTTGACCTATCGGGATAAGGTAAGTATATTTTACCTACTTCAAATATTTTAACCAACTCTACTTGCCGATTGGTATTCCATTTAATAATTTCCAATAAACTTGAAATTAAAGAAGTCCGCATTAAAGAATGGTCTCTAGTCAGAGGGTCTTTAATTTTTATAGCATTCCTTAATTTATGCCCTTCGGGTATTCTTATTTTACCAAATGTCTCAGGAGAAATAAAACTATAAGTTATTACTTCATTCAAACCACAACCGACCAATATTTCCCTTATCTGATCAATTACTCTGAGTCGGAAATTTTTTCCCTCCTGGGTAATGGTAGTGTTAAAGAGAGTAGGTTTTATCTTATCATAACCATAAATACGAGCAATTTCCTCAATTATATCTATTTCTCTTTCTACGTCTCCTCTAAAAGAAGGAGGAATTACTTCAATATATTCTCCCTTATCTTCTACCACTATAAATTCCAATTTATCCAAAATATTAATAATTTTATTTTTCGTTTTAGATTCATCTTCATCTAAAAGCTGTCCCAGTATTTTATTTACTCTTTTTATCCTTAAATTTATCTTGTTAGGTTGATATAATTTTTTATTTGTGTCGATTTTCCCCGAGCTAATTTTGCCCATAGCAATCTTATTTATTAAATCAGCAGCTCGATCCAGGGCGTATATTTGCACTTCTTTATCTATCCCCTTTTCAAATCTGCTCGAAGCCTCCGTTCTTAAGCCAAATTTCGCAGTACTTCTTCGATTATTTATTGAATTAAAATAGGCCGATTCTAAAAATACATTTTTGGTGTTCTGGTCAATTTCAGAATGCTTTCCTCCCATTATTCCGGCAAGAGCTATAGGTTCTTCTGTGTCAGCAATAACTAAACTATTAGCAGGCAACTGTCTTTCTACATCATCTAAAGTGCAGATGGTTTCACCCGGTCTGCTTCTTCGAACTATAATGGTCTTCCCCTTAACTAAATCAAGATCAAAGGCATGAAGCGGCTGTCCTGTTTCCATCATTACAAAATTGGTAATATCTACTATGTTATTTATTGGTCTTGCCCCTAACAATCTTAACTTCCATTTTAACCATAAGGGCGATTCTTCTATCTTAATATCTTTTATCACTCTTCCGGTATAACGAGGACATAAATCTTCTGCCTTAATTTTTACAGCAATATCTTTTTCGATTTTTTCGTTCTCTTCTTTTATCTCTATTCCGGGAATTCTAAGCTTATTATTAGTAATTGCACCTACTTCTCTGGCTATTCCTATTATGCTCATTAAATCAGGACGATTAGAATGTATTTCAAAATCAAATATGGTGTCATCAAGTTTTATTATTTCCCTTATATCTCCCCCCAAAACAGCATCTTCTTCTAAAATTAATATCCCAGGAGATTTTCCTGGTTCAATTCCTAATTCAGAAGCTGAACAGAGCATTCCTGAAGACAAAACTCCCCTAAATTTCTTACTTTTAATAATTCCTATTTGGGGTAATTTTGCTCCTTCTAAAGCAACTACCACTTTGTCAGAAACCTTCATATTTTTTGCCCCACAAATTATTTGAAGTGTTTCCTCTTTTATATCTACCTGACAAACAGATAATTTTTTATTTTCGGGATGTTGATCTATAGCAGTTATCATGCCCACTACTACTTTTTCTATCTCGGTAGATATGTTTTCCATTCTCTCCAAAATTACGCCGTTTATAGTTAATCTCTGAGCAAGCTCTTCAGCCGACATATCCATATCAACATATTCTTTTAATAAATTATAAGAAACCTGCATTCTTTCTCCCTCCCTGTTTCTATCGTATTGCGTATCGCGC
>CAZWFH010000153.1:0-4153 GCA_964632105.1 uncultured Atribacterota bacterium | reverse complement strand
TGAAGCTTTAAAACACAATTTAGCAGAGGAAGAGGTCTTAGAGATATTAAGATTGAGTTCTTTTGCTTATAAGAGACAGGGAAAATGGAAAAAAGCAGAAGAAATATGGAAAGAGATAATAGAAAGAAGCCCAGAATTTATTTATTATCCTTATGAAGAATTAGCTAAATATTACGAACACTGTTTGAAGGATTATCAAGAAGCAAAGATAGTAGTAGAAGAAGCCTTAACTATTGAAGAAAATATTTTTCAGAGAGAAAAATTACAATATCGTTTAAATCGAATAAAAGGGAAACAAATGTACCAGGCGCAAAAGTTGTCATAAAGGGAAACAAATATGCCAGGTGCTTTTGTTTCCCCTTATAAAAAAGGAGTAAGAGATGGAGAAGAAGAATTATACGGTGAAAGATTGGCCAGATGAGGAAAGACCGAGAGAGAGGTTGGTTAAACACGGCGTAGATTACTTGACAGATGCGGAATTATTAGGAATAATATTGGTTAAAGGTTATCAGGGGAAGACATCGGTGGAAGTAGCGAAAGATTTATTATCAGAGACAAAGAGTTTAAGGAAATTAGATTCTTTAAGTTATCCGGAGATGAGTTCTGTTAAAGGGATAGGCCTGGCTAAATTTGCCCAAATAAAGGCAGCTCTTGAGATAGGGAAGAGGCTTTTAAGGGAAACCAGTTTACCTAAAAAGAAAATTCATAATGCTGTTGATTTAGTAAATTATTATGGACCATGTATGAGAGACTTAAAAAAGGAAAAATTTAAAGCAATATTATTAGATGTGAAGAATAAGATTATTAGTGATATTGAAATTTCGAAGGGCAGTCTAACAGAAAGCATAGTCCATCCGCGTGAGGTATTAAAGGAGATAATCAAGGAATCTGCTGCCTCGGTTATATTTTTACACAATCATCCCAGCGGAGAATCAAATCCCAGTAAAAATGATTTAGATATCACTGATCGTTTGGTGGATGCTTGCGATCTAATTGGAGTAAAAGTTCTGGACCATATAATTTTAGGAGATGATAATTATACCAGTTTTGCCCAGGAGGGCTTATTGAAAAAAGTAGGGGCAGACCTTGTGTCTACCCTAAAAGGAGTTAGCAATACATGAAAAGTAATTTATCTATAAAATTTTGTCCATATTGTGGTTATAAATTAGTCAGAAAAATGTTGGAAGGAAGAAAAAGATTATATTGTTCGAGGTGTGGGAGAATATATTACGAAAATCCTACTCCGGTAGTAGCAGTGATAGCCAGAGATAATTCAGGTAAAATATTGTTAATCAAAAGAAAAATAGAACCCCGTAAAGGTGAGTGGGCTTTACCAAGTGGGTTTATGGAGATAAAAGAAAGCCCTATAGAAGCGGCTTTGAGGGAATTGGCTGAAGAGACTGGGTTAAAAGGAAAATCGAAGAAGTTGATAGGAGTTTATCCTAATAATAGTGAAATTCATGGTTATTTAGTTGCTATAATTTATGAAGCAGAAATAGTGGGGGGTGAACTTTGTGCCGGTGATGATGCGGAAGAGGCAGAATTTTTTACGGTTAATCAACTTCCTCCTTTAGCCTTTCAATCTCACAGGGAAGCTTTGAGAGAAGTTTTAAAATAAAGGTTTTAATTTCATTTTAAATTTTGCAAGAAATTATTTGATCATAAGTGATTATTTTTAAGAATAAAAAGGAGAAAACAATGGGAAAAGCAATTTTTTTTAAAGTCAATGAATTAAAAGCAAAAAAGGTTTTAGAAGATTCTACGTTAAGGGTTGTGACAAATAAAAATACAATGGTAACCTTTTTTGAATTTGGGCCTAATACCAATATTATGCCTAAACATAAACATCCACATGAACAAACAGCAACAGTAACAGCGGGCTCAATAAAGATGGTTGCAGGAGGGGAAACTAAAATTTTAAAGGCGGGTGAAGGAGCAGTAATCCCTCCTAATGTAGAACATGAAGTTACACCCTTAGAGCCAAACACTAAGGTAATGGACGTTTTTTATCCTATACGAGAGGATTATCTTTAGTAAAATTAAATAGATTAAAGGAGTATATGATTGAAGATATTAGCTTTAGATTTTGATGGAGTAATTGTAGATAGTGTTTTAGATTCGCTTTTTGTGAGTCATAATGCCTATTTAAGACTTTATGGCTCGGGGAAAAAGAAATATTTTGGAGGAAAACTTTTTACTTTCGAAAATTGGGAAGAGACTAAAAAGCAGTACCAGGGAGAGATAAAATATTACCGAACTCTAAGGCCTTATATTCGGGGAGCAACCGATTATGGTTTGCTCCAGAAATTAATAGAAGAAAATAAATCTATTAAGAATCAGGAAGAATTTGACAACTATAGAAAGACAGTGAAGTTTAATTTTGAAGCCTATGAAAAAGAATTTTATAAAGAACGAGAAAGACTGCAAAATATAAATTATAGAGCCTGGTTTAACTTAGAGCCACCTTATAGCAAGGTAATAGAGGGGATAAAAAAAATATTAGAAGAAGGAACTAAAGTTGTGATTGCTACCTCTAATAGAAGAAAAGCAATTGACAAGTCCTTTACCCCTGAATATTTTGGTTTTACCATTAAACCGGAAGATATTTTAGATAGAAGATTTGGAGAAGATAAATCTGAACAGATGAAGCATATTGTAAAATCATATAATATTAAGTTTGAAGAAATATATTTTGTAGATGATCAGGTAAGCCATTTAATTCAGACCAGAACTTTAGGAGTAAAAGTTTTTTTAGCTGGCTGGAGCTACGCAACTGATATTCAAAAAGAGGAAGCCCGAAAACAAAATATTCCAATTATTGAAAGAGAAGAAGATTTTTATCCCATGGTTAAGGATGTTTTAAATTAATTTATTTAAGAAGGAATAAATTTTAAAATATAAAAAGGAGGTAAAAATGAAAATAGTAGATTACAAAGAGGTTAAAACTGAAGCTGTAGATTTTGAAAATGTCAAAGATGTTAAAGTAAGGTGGCTTATTTCTGATAAAGATAAAGCCCCGAACTTTGCTATGAGGTTGTTTGAGGTTGGTCCGGGAGGATACAGTCCTTTGCATACTCATAATTGGGAACACGAGGTATTTATTTTAGAAGGTAAAGGAGTAGCTACTGATGGCGAGAAGGAGACTCAGATTAAAAGTGGGACAGTAGTCTATGTGGCTCCTGAGGAGAGACATCAGTTTAAAAATACCGGCTCTGGTACTCTAAAATTTCTCTGCCTGATTCCGATAAAGAAATAAAATTAGCGTATAGCGTACAGCGTTTAGCGTATAGAAAAGATGAAGCCAAAAAAGTAGGGGCGTATTGCATACGCCCCGAATTACTTATTACATATTACTAATTACTGTATTTTAATGTCTGATTATCTATGGAATTTACTCTACAACCGTAAATTCAATAGTTGTTTCTGTAGTCTTCTGAGAAAAAACATCCTTTAAGACTAACAGAAATTTATAATCACCTACAGGGAAGGGGGAAGTTTGAGTGAGCGTATTAGTAATAAAGAGGTCAAAATTTTTAGAATGCGAGGTTATATGGTAGTCAAGAAAGTCTTCTTGTTTGAATAAGACATTGTTATTTTTATCTAAGATGTAGATATCTTCTTTAAGGTATATTTCGTAAAGATCTTTTTTAATTTCTTTAATGGTATAATTTTTTGCTTCACCATACATAAAGAAAGTTTCACCCTGAGCAAAAATGGTATCTTTTCTTTGGTTATACATACCAAATCCCCAAGCCTCTTCATCAGTAAATGTCACATTAACAAATTCTAAATTAGCTTTACTTCTAACTACCATTAGGGCTTCTTCTAATTCTTCTACTGCTTCATTATATTTTTCTTCGTCAATTAATTTTAAAGCTCGGTTAATGTAATCTTTTTCTTCATTGGCAAAAGAAAACGTAGCCATGGCTGTGACAATAAAAATTAAAATTAACCCTAAAAATATATATTTTTTGCTTAAATTCATTTATATTACTCCTTTTTAGTTCTAAATTTAGCAAAATTATTTTTTTTTCACTCGGTACTCGATACGTAATACAAATTACTATTCACTAACGACTAATTTATTTTTACGGTAACCTAATCCTATTCAAAGGCCAAAATATTACCCACGCTTTACCTACCACATTCTTAC
>CAZWFH010000152.1:0-4175 GCA_964632105.1 uncultured Atribacterota bacterium | reverse complement strand
CACTTACCCTGGCGAGTTTTATGAAATTAATCCATGCTGTATTTTTAGGACAGCCGGCCAATAAGCAAACTCGGTCTAACGAAATATTGACAAAGGCGGAAGCAATGATTAACAAACCACGAGAAACTAGTCCAACCATATGGATTCCACAGGTTTTTCTTGCAGTTCTCTGTATTATATTTGGTGTATTTGCTTACAGAGTTCCTCTTAAAATGTTTATCTTTCCAAGTTTAGGAGAAAAAATAGAATTTTTTGGTATATGGAATGCAAATCTTGCTACTATTTTAATAATTGTAGGGATTATCATGGGTATTATAATTTATCTTTTGGGTACAGTGACAAGAGCAAGAGAAACAAAAGCTTTTATTGGTGGAGAGATATTGGAAGAACAGTTAAATATGAGGGTTTCAGGAACCGAATTTTATAATACAATAAAAGACATAACTCCCTTAGATACTATTTATAGATTAGCCGAAAGAAAAGTATTTGATATTTACGACATTGGCACTAAAATGACCTTTGGATTTAATAAGATTTTGAGATATTTACACAATGGTATACTCCCTACATATTTATCTTGGTGTCTTTTAGGTATGATAATACTATTTTATATTTTGTTAAGGTAACAAGATGATAGAATTATATGTTTTATTAATATTTATGATTATTGGAGCGATAATCGCAATTGAGATGAAGGACCTACTTTCTTCTGTAATAGCTGTTGGAGCTGTCGGTCTGGGGCTTTCGATAGTTCTTTTAATACTTAAAGCACCTGATGTAGCAATTACACAGCTTGTTGTTGAGATATTGTGTCTTATCATCTTGATAAGAGCGACCTTAAAGAAAGATCTTCCATTTTCGACAACAGGCAGGTGGCTTCTTAATGCACTTATTACTATAAGTTTTATTGTAATATTTTTGTTTATTGGTGCAAGATCCTTTAAAGACTTACCGGAGTTTGGTTATCCTATTATGAGAGTTGCGAAAATATATTTAAAAGAAGGATTGAATAAGACAGGTGCTTCTAACCTTGTTGCTTCAGTAATACTCGATTTTAGGGCTTATGATACCCTGGGAGAAGCCACGGTCTTATTTACTGCCGTAATAGGTGTTCTGGCTATTATACGACGCATAGGTAGAAAGAAAAAGAATGAAGTTGTGGAGGAAGACGATGAGTAAAGAAGATGAAAAAGGTATGTCGTTAATTGTAAAAGTAATTACCCGTCTTACTGTAGGGCTTATACTACTTTATGGAATTTATATAGTTTTACATGGTCATGTATCACCCGGTGGGGGATTTGCTGGCGGAGTTATTATAGCGCTTTCTTTTGTACATCTTATGCTTGCTTATGGTAAAGATGTAGCTTTAAAGAAATTACCTAAAACAGCAATGTCTTTTTTTGAAAGTATGGGCGCAATTATGTTTTTAGGTATAGCATTATTAGGATTTACAGGTGGCTACTTCTTTTTGAATTTTATATCAAAGGGAGAGCCTTTCAGGTTATTCAGTGCAGGTATTATACCTCTTTGTAATATAGCCATAAGTCTTAAAGTTGGTGCCGGGCTCTTTGCTATATTTGTTGTATTGGTATTATTAAAATTTGAATGGGAGAAAAAAGAATGATAATATATCTGCTTTGTCTTATCCTTTTTTGTTGCGGACTTTATTGCATTTTAAGAAAAAGAAATATTATCAAGATTATTTTGGGAATTATCATAGCAGAATATGCTGTGAATCTTTTCTTTATATTAGTAGCTTATCGTATGGAAGGTAGGTCTCCAATTCTTTCATCTGAGGTTGAAATTGTTAACATGGTTGATCCTCTTCCTCAGGCCCTTGTCCTTACTGCAATCGTAATCGGGTTGGCAACCACAGCATTGCTGGTGGCTTTAGCGATGAGAATTTATGAAAAATACAAGACGTTTGATATTACCAAAATAAAGGAGCTACGAGGATGACAGCTACATCTAATATACTACCACTTTTTGTTGGCATATCTCTGGCAGGAGCATTTTTAACTTCAATAGTTGGTAAGAAGTTAAAATGGCTGCCAGATTTAATGGGAAGCGTAACAACATTTATTTTGTTGGGCCTTTCTCTTATTACTGTGCGAATAGTAGCTACACAGGGCATTCTTGTATATAGCGTTGGTAGCTGGAAGTTACCTATTGGAATAGCTCTTGTATTAGACGGCTTGACGGTCTTTATGCTGGTTACTGTAAATCTGATGGCGTTTTTTATTGCCATCTATTCAATAAACTATATGGAGAGATTTACCTCTAAATGGAAATTTTATACATTATTCCTACTCATGGTGGCTGGGATGAATGGTGTGGTAATAACTGGCGATATGTTTAACCTGTTTGTATTTTTAGAAATTGCCTCCGTTGCAAGTTATGCTTTAGTTGCTTTTGGTACAGAACGTCATGAACTTGAAGCAGCATTTAAATATACTGTAATGAGTACCGTAGGTTCACTTTTTATCCTTCTTGGAATCGTGTTTTTATACAGCTATACCTCTACATTGAATATGGCGGATATGGCAAATATCCTAGCCCAAAAAAGTGCAAGCAATATTATCATCATGGTGAGCGTCCTATTTATTATGGGGTTTGGGCTTAAGGCAGCGCTTGTTCCTTTTCATGCCTGGCTGCCAGATGCTCATCCATCTGCACCAGCACCTATATCAGCAATGCTTTCAGGGATATTAATTAAATCTCTGGGTGTATATACGTTATGCAGGATTTTCTACAACATAATTGGAATAAACTCTTCCCTTTCTTTAATACTGATGGTGTTAGGAACCCTATCCATGGTTATCGGTGTATTTTTGGCTATTGGACAGTGGGATTTTAAGAGACTTCTGGCATACCACTCCATAAGCCAGATAGGGTATGTTATCCTGGGAATTGGTCTGGGCACCCCGCTTGGAATGATAGGAGGTTTGTTTCATCTTTTTAACCACTCTGTATTTAAGTCATTGCTATTTTTAAATTCAGGAGCAGTGGAATATGCAACCGGCACTCGTGATTTAAGAAAAATGGGAGGGCTAATGACAAAAATGCCTATCACAGGCACTACAAGTCTTGTTGCCTCTATGTCAATTGCAGGTATTCCTCCCTTTAATGGTTTCTGGAGTAAATTGATTATTATAATTGCCTGTGTGCAGGCTAATCGCTTAGGATATGCTTTCTGGGCTGTACTGGCAAGTATATTAACTTTAGCATCTTTTATGAAGGTTATGAAGTATGCCTTCTTTGGTAAGTTAAGGGAGAAATGGAACAAGGTAGAGGAAGTTCCTATTTACATGAAACTAGCGATGGTAATTCTAGCACTTATTTGTGTAGTCGGAGGAGTTTTACTTATTTATAATATAAACGAGGTTTTTCTTAAGCCCGCTTCTGATGTACTTTTAGAAGGTACAAAATATGCTGATATAGTCTTTAAGGGGATACAATAGATGAAGAGTAGAATAAGTATGTTTTTCGTAGCATTTATAGTATGGTGTCTTTTAAATTGGGTGCCGGATTGGCAGCATCTTGTTATTGGTTTACCTGTCTCTATTTTTGTTGCCTTTATGATAGGAGATTTATTTATAACCCGGCCACATGTGTTAATACATCCATCGCGGTACTGGTATTTCTTTGTTTATTACTTACCTATGTTCTTATGGGAATGCTTTAAGGCTAATCTGGATGTTGCATACCGTGTTTTGCATCCTCGGTTGCCTATATATCCAGGGATAGTTAAAGTAAGGACTAAATTAACGACAGACACGGCCTTGACATTTTTAGCCAACTCCATAACCTTAACACCAGGCACTATGAGTGTTGATATAGATAAAGATAATGGTATTCTGTATATACACTGGATTGACGTAAAGACAAAAGATGTTGAATCAGCTACAAGAATTATCGTAGACCGTTTCGAGAAAGTGTTAAAAAAGATTTTTGATTAGAGGATAGAGTATGAAGATATTTAGATGGTTTATAGGTATGATTTTTATAGTTGGAATTGTTATTTTAATTATAATACGCCCGTTGCCATTTCTTTTCTATCCCGACCTTCCCTATATTAATTTTTTAGGCAGAGTTCTCTACATAATTATTCTTGCATGTATTTTATGCCTTTACCGAGTATGGAGAGGTCCAACCGGTGCTGACAGGATAGTTGC
>CAZWFH010000151.1:0-4193 GCA_964632105.1 uncultured Atribacterota bacterium | reverse complement strand
CTCCGATAGCTGAACAATCTCCATCTCCCATAACTACTATTACTTTTAAATCAGGTTTAGCCATTTTTATGCCGGTAGCAAAAGGCAAAGCTCTCCCGTGGGTAGTATTCATGGTGCAAAAATCTACATATCCGGTAATTCGACTGGAGCAGCCTATGCCAGAAACTGCCACAATTTTATTTTTATCCCATTTTAGTTCGTCAATAGCTCTTATAATAGCTCCTAAAACAATGCCATTACCACAACCAGGGCACCATATATTGGGAAACATCTCTTCTCTAATATAATTATCAATTACTGTCTTCATTTCTTTATCTCCTCCCGAATCTTCCCTAATATCTCTATAGGATTAATTAATTCACCATCTACCCGGCCATAAGGTACAACCCGGCATTTTCCCTGGGATGCTCTTTCTACTTCTAAAACCATTTGACCTAAATTCATTTCCGGAACTATAATTAGATCTACCTGCTGAGCCAGCTTGTTTACTTCTTCGGAACAGAAAGGCCAGATAGTTAATAATTTCAATAAACCTACTTTTAATCCTTCCTCTCGAGCTAATTTTACCGTTCTCTCGGCAGCTCTTGCTACTGAACCATAAGCGATTAAAGCAATTTTAGCATCATCTAAAAAATATTTTTCATTAATTATTATATCTTTAATATTCTTCTGAATCTTATTATGTAAACGCCTTATAAAATCATCTATTTCTTGGGAGTTAGAAGTAGGTAAACCTTTATAATTATGAACCAAACCGGTTATATGATAACGGTATCCTTCTCCAAAGTTAGCCATAGGAGGAACTCCGTCTTCATCAGGTTTAAAGGGTAAGTATTTTTCAGGGGGAACAGTAGGTTTTTTTCGGTTTATCACTTGAATATCTTCCGGAGCAGGAATTTTTACCTTTTCCCGCATATGGGCGATTACTTCATCCAGGAGTAAAATAACCGGGGTTCTATATTTTTCACTAAAATTAAATGCTTTGATAGTTAAGGTAAGTATCTCATTAACGGTGGAAGGAGCAAGAGCTATGATGGGGTGATCTCCATGAGTTCCCCATCTTGCCTGCATCATATCACCTTGAGAGGGTTTAGTAGGTAACCCGGTGCTTGGTCCTCCTCTTTGAGCGTTAACCACTACACAAGGTATTTCGTTAATAATGGCAAAACCTAAATTTTCTTGTTTTAAGCACATTCCGGGACCTGAAGTAGCAGTTAGAGATTTTAGTCCAGCTATAGAAGCACCAATTACCGCTGCCATACTGGCAATTTCATCCTCCATCTGTATAAATTTTCCGCCAATTTTAGGTAATTTTTTAGCCATTCCTTCAGCTATCTCTGAAGAAGGAGTAATTGGATAACCGGCAAAAAATTTAACTCCAGATAATAGCGCTCCTTCAACACAGGCTTCGTTTCCCTGCAATAATTTTATATTTTTTTTCTTTTTTAGATCATTCATTTTTCTCTCCCACTCCTTCTACTGTGATAGCAAAATCCGGACATCTCAATTCACAAAGGCTGCAATTTATGCAAGCATCAATATTCTCAGGAATAGGTTTCCCTTGATCATCAGGAACTAATACATCCTTGGGACAAAATTCAATACATATGCCGCACGATTTACACCATTCTCTGCGAACTGATATCTTTACTGAATTATTTTGATAAACTTCAAATAACTTTTTTTGCTTCATATCTTCTCTAATATGCCTCCTTCTCTTTTAATATCTAAAATGGCTAATTTTAACATACTCATAGAACCTTTATCGGGAACATAAACAAACTCAATGAGGGGAATTTGAGGGAAAATTATTTTTTTTACTTCGTTCTTTCTCCCCGGAGATGTTATCACAATATCTGTGTTTGCTAAGAACTTCTTTACTTCGTTTTCATCATGAGAAGTGGTAAATTTAAAACTTAAAAATTTTATTCCTGCCTGTTTTATAGATTGGAAAACTCTTTGGGCGAATTTATCGGTAATACATATCAGGCCAATATTTTTATCTTTGGAAGATAGATGAGCAATGTTTACCATAGTTTCCATTAAGGGGTCTAAGGCGATGGCGAGAACCCTCTGTTTTTGATCGACAAGAAATTTTTTAACTTCCTCATAATGAAAAAAGGTAGTAACTACTAAATCTATAGATTTAATTCTTTCTCTAAAAGTATCTGGCTCTTTATAAATCTCATCTATTAATATAGGAATTATGGAAATACCGGTTCCTAATTCTATCCCTTTGCTAAAAAAATACAATTGCTCCTGATTACATTCGATAAAAGCTATGTTAATATTTTTTAATAATTTTTCTTTTTCTTCTATTTTCTTATTTACTAATTTTTTGAACTCACCCAACTCAAAATTTAACTCCAGGGCTTCATTAATAGTAACATCAATAATTTCTTCTATTTTTGATAGATTATTATTCGTTTTAGATTTGGTAAACTTAGAGGTTTTTGGATTAGGAAAAGTTCCCCTCCCCGGGATAGATAGTATTATATTCTCCAATACTAATTCTCTGTAGGCCATACTTACTGTATTTCTGCTAACTTGCAAGCTTTCGGATAAATCTCTTTCAGTGGGTAGTTGTTTCCCTTCTTTCAAATCGCCGCTTTCTAACAACTTTTTAATTTGGTGTTTTATTTGAAGATATAAAGGAATTCCGCTTTTCTTATCAATCTTAATTTTCATAAAAGATTTCCTCTTTAAAACGATAAATCTTTATTCTAACATTGGACTAATGGACTGATTGATTAATCTTTTTAAAGAATAACATATATTTCAAAAAAATCAATAGTAATTTTAAAAAAAGTTTTTTATTCTCCAATTGGCCAATTGATTGGTCGTTAGTGAATAGTGAATGGTCGTTAGTAGGATAAAAATTTTTTGTATAGCATATAGCGGATAGTGTTTAGTGCATCGTATATACTATGATGATTTAAAACTGAAAGCGGAAAGAGTAATCGTATCTCGTATCTCGTGAATCGTATCTCGCAAAAATAATAAAAACCGAGAATCAGAAAAAATTCGTATTGGGTATTAGGTAAAGAAAGAAAAAAAGCACCTTTCTTCTTTTTATCTAACTACCTCACTAAAGTTTACATTAACGAAGAAATCATAATTAAAAATTCAAAACTTTTTTGATAAAGTATTGCTTTTAATGTAAAGGGCGGATTTATCCGCCCCATTTTGTTTTAGTAATTTTTCTATGAGATTCGATAAATCGAACCCCTTGCTCATTACGGGCAGACACAAGGTCTGCCCCTATATCTTTTTATTTCTTTTTTCGCAATACTCGATACTCGATACTCGATACTAATTAGGTTTCTGACTTCTATTTTCTTTACTAAATACTATTCACTATTTACTAACAAATAATTAGTTATTGTCAGTTTTGTCTTAATTTTAAATTTTAATTATGGCTTTGCTTTACGCTTTTGTTTTCTTCCTATACGCTCTACGCTAAACGCTATACGCTTTTTATTTTGCTATTATTCCAAAACTATTACTTTTTGTTTTTTAATTAAGAACTGGGATAGTAAAGTAATTCCTATTAACGCCAACCCCAATACATTTACCATATAGTTTGCTGGTATCATCATAAAAGAACCTGCTAAGAGCATCATTCTTTCATAAAATTTAGTCTCTCTAATCAGGTAACCCTGCATACCTCCAGCTATACCAATCGACATTGCTGTAGCTAATAATAAGAAAAACCCCAATTTAGCTAAATTCAAATCTGGAATAAAATTCCAGGAAATTAATTCAGGATGAAATATAAACATAAAAGGTAATGTATATCCTGGAATAGCTAATTTAGTAGATTCTATCCCTACTTTCATTGCTGGAGCTCTGGCTATTGCTGCCCCTGCAAAAACTGCCAACATTACCGGTGGGGTAATATCAGCCAATATACCATAATAAAAAACAAACATATGAGGTAGGATAAGATGAGTATTTTCAGACATTAATCTGATTAATGCGGGAGCAATCAAAGTAGCCATTATAATGTAGTTAGCAGTAGTAGGTATTCCCATTCCTAATACCAGAGAAGCTAAGGAAGCTAAAATTAAGGCGATAGGTAAAATCCCCCGTGAAACATCAAATACTATTCCGGTAAATTTCAATCCTAATCCGGACATGGTAGTAATACCTACAATTATTCCTGCCGCTGCGCAAGCTACCGCTACCGTAGT
>CAZWFH010000150.1:0-4199 GCA_964632105.1 uncultured Atribacterota bacterium | reverse complement strand
AGGATGTAGGAGCCATAGTGCACTATCATCCCATTTATTCGAGCGTGTTAGCAGTCACGGGCTTCAGTCTTCCGGGAATTTGTGAAGATTTTGTCCAGATAGTGGGAGAAAAGGTTTTATGCGCAAAATATGCCTTGCCCGGTTCAGAAGAATTAGCTGAGAACGCAGTTGCCAGCTTGGGAGATAGGAACGCTGTTTTTCTCCTTAATCATGGCACTCTCTGTGTGGGCAGAGATATGAAAGAGGCAATGAAGATCTGCTATGTGGTAGAAAAAACAGCTCATATTTATATTTTAAGTAAAAGCGTTGGAAAATGCAGGATAATTCCCGAAGAAGATATTAAGGTAATGCAAGATTTCGCCAAAAATTCCTATGGAAAACAGTAAAATAAGTTGAGGTAATAATTTAAAGGTAAGAGTAAATTATTTTTTATTTTTTAGAGGATGGATAATATGAAAGATAGCGAAAAAACCAAAAAACAACTTATCAATAAATTAGCGAAATTACATCAACAGATTACTGAATTAAAGGAATCTGAGATTAAACATAAGAAGACAGAAGAAGACTTAGAGAAAAGCCAGCAAGAATTTGCCAGTCTATTTAAAAATAACCCTGAAGCTTTAATCTATGTTGATGAGAAGGGTAAAATATTAGATATAAATGCTCAATTTACTAAATTATTCGGATATACTTTAGAAGAGATTAAAGGAAAAAAAGTTGATAGTGGTCTAATTCTTTCTCAGAAAATGATAGATGAAGGAAAAAACTTAACCAAAAAAGCTCTAAAGGGTTTTGTAAATTATGAAACATACAGAAAAAGAAAAGACAGAAGTGAATTTCCGGTATTTATTTCTTCTGCCCCGGTTAAGGTTAATAACAAGTTAAAGGGTCTTGTAACTTTATATCAGGATATTACTGAGCGCCAGAAGATGGTAGATGATTTAAAAAAGAGTGAAGAAAAATATCGTAGTCTCTATGAGAATATGCCGAGGGTCTACTATCGTACAGATAGAAAAGGAAATGTCATAATGATAAATCCCCCCGGAGCTAAATTACTAGGTTATCACTCTCCCGAAGAGATTATAGGGAAAAATATTGCTAAAGATCTATATTATATTCCTGAAGACAGAAAAAGATTTTTAGATGAATTAAAAAATAGAAAAGGATCCGTTAAAGACTATGAAATAGTCCTGAAAAGAAGAAATGGCACCCCGGTTACTATCTCCACTTCCAGCCATTATTCTTATGACAGTGAAGGGAATATTGCTGGAGTGGAAGGTATCTTTGTGGATATTACTGAACGGAAAGAAGCCGAAATGGTAATTAAATACGAACAGAGTTTATTACATTCCCTTATGGACAATATTTCAGATTCTGTCTATTTCAAGGACAAGGAAAAAAGATTTATAAGAGTAAATAAGACGAAAGCAGAACACTTAAAGGTAACTCCTGAAGAGATGATTGGGAAGACTGATTTTGATTTTTTCCCCCCAGAAATAGCCAAACAATCTTCAGCAGATGATGATCTCGTAATAAAATCTGCTAAACCTATTATTGATAAGGTGGAAAAGATTAATTATTTGGATAAAAGAGAGCATTGGGTTTCGGCTACCAAGGTACCATGGTATAATAGAGAAGGCAAGATAACAGGGTTAATAGGTATAAGTCGGGACATCACCGAACGTAAAAAAGACGAAGAAGCCTTACAAAAAAGTCATCAGGAATTTGCCAGTCTTTTTAGAAATAGTCCGGAAGCTTTGATCTATGTAGATGAAAAGAGTAATATTTTAGACATCAATTCTCAATTTACTAAATTGTTCGGTTATACCTTAGAGGAAATTAAAGGTAGAAATATTAATGATGGGATGATTCACCCCCAAGATAAGATGAGAGAAGCTAAAGATCTATATCAAAAATCATTATCCAGCAGTTATTATAATTATGAATCTATGAGAAAAAAGAAAGATGGATTCCTCTTTCCAGTGATTATTTCCTGCTCTCCAGTAGTAATTGAGGGTAAACATAAAGGGAGGATAATATCCTACCGAGATATTACCGAAATTAAAAAGAATGAAAGACTCCAACAGGTCTTATACAATATCTCCCAAGCAGCCAACTCTCCCATATCCTTAAATGAACTCTACCAATCTATTCAGAAGGAATTAGGCACCATCATCGATACTAGCAACTTCTATATTGCTTTAGTTGATTATAAAAAAAATGAGATTTTTTTCCCTTATTATATAGATGAAAAGAGTGATGTTTCTTCTACTTCTAAATTAGCTAAATATAGCATTTATCTAAATACTCCCACTTCCTATGTCATTAAAACGGGTCAACCCTTATTGTTTGATTTTCAAAAACTTAATCAAATGATAGCTCAGGGAAAATTAAAACCAAAAGGTGCTGTAACCGATAAGTCTATCTGGTTAGGGGCTCCCCTAAAGATAGGAGGCAAAACCATTGGAGTTATGGCTGTCCAGAGCTATACCAACCCTGACCTTTACACCGAAGACGATATCAAGATATTAGAATTCGTCTCCTCTCAGGTGGCTATGGCTATCCAATGTAAACGTACTGAAGAAGCCATAAGGAAGAATCAGCAAGAATTTGTCAGTCTTTTTAATAGTAGTCCAGTAGCCCTATCTTATTTAGATCGTAAGAGTAATATATTAAATGTAAATTCGCGCTTTACCGAGCTTTTTGGTTATACCTTAGAGGAAGTTAAAGGTAGAAATATCGATGATGGAATGATTTATCCCCCGGATAAAATAGAGGAAGGAAAATGGTTGACCGAAAAAGCATTAAAAGGGAATTTTTATTACGAGACTATTAGAAAGAAAAAAGATGGAACTCTATTTCCAGTAGCTATTTCTGGCTCCCAGGTTATAATTGACGGGAAACTTAAAGGATTGATAGGAACATTTGAAGATATCACTGAACGCAAACAGAATGAGAAACTACAACAAGTTCTTTACAATATCTCTAAGGCTGCCAACTCCCTTATTACTCTTGACCAGCTCTACCCTATAATTCATCAAGAGTTGGGCAGCATCATTGATACCACCAATTTCTATATTGCTTTGGTAGATAGAGAAGAAGATAAGATATTATTTCCTTATAATATTGATAATACAAAGCCCATTCATCTTCCTCGGAGTGTTAATCATAATTCATTGGTTGCCGAGGTTATAAGGACGGGAAAACCCATTTTTGTTAATCAAGAAATGATTAAAAGAGGAAAAACTTTGATGGAATTTAAAGAATGGTTTGGCACCTTGCGTAAAGTATGGTTAGGAGTCCCTTTAAAGGTAGAAGATAAGACCATCGGGGCTATGGTCGTCCAGAGCTATACCAACCCTGACCTCTATTCTGAAAAAGACGTTCAGCTCTTAGAATTCATCTCTAATCAGGTATCTACTGCTATAGAGAGGAAGAGAATGGAAGAGGAGCTAAAAAGATTAGCCCATTACGATACTCTTACTGGAGTATGCAATAGAGGGTATGGGTTAGAACTTCTTCAAAGACAGTTAAAATTATCCAAAAGAGACAAATCCCCTTTATTGTTAGCCTATAGTGATTTAGATAATCTAAAAGATATCAATGATGAATTCGGTCATGAAGAAGGGGATAGGGTTATGGTCCAAGTAGCAAAACTCTTTAAATCTATCTTAAGGGAGGTAGATATTATCACTCGGATGGGAGGGGATGAATTCTTAGTAATCTTCTTAAATAGTTCCTTAAACGAAATACCTATAATTAGAAAGAGATTAAGCAAGGAATTAACCCGGTTAAATCAAATTTCCAAAAAACTTTATAAAATAGGATTTAGTACAGGATTTTCTAATTATGATCCGGCTAATCCTCAACCGATAAATGAGTTAATCCGAATAGCTGATCAGATGATGTATGAAGAGAAGAAGAGTAAAAATAAGGGAAGATTATAAATTGGTCGTTAGTAAAAATGCAGTGATAAGTAATCAGTAATGAGTAATGAGAAAAGATGTGGGCATAATTACCGGGAAATTAGTCGTTGGTGTACAAGTCTGGCGAGGAGCGTATCACGTATTTGGTTAGTTGGTTAATTAGTTACTTGGTTAGCTGGTTGAGAAATGAGTATATTGAAGAATTAATACTAAACTAATTAACTAATTAACGGTTATGTGACTAATAAAACCTTACCATTTATTAATACCAGA
>CAZWFH010000149.1:0-4203 GCA_964632105.1 uncultured Atribacterota bacterium | reverse complement strand
GTTACTTATTTATATCTATTTAAATTGCATAATATTATATCTTAAACATCCCTCCTTTTCTAATTAATTTAAATTTCTCATCCCTCAGTCTTGCTTAAATCAATAATAAAAAGGCATAGTCTCCAAAACTGCTTCTAATACATTTTCAGGTAACTTTCCAATCATTTCTTTGCCTCCTTTAGATTTTTATAATTATTAAGATGTGTTCTCTCGTGTATTTCAATATTACTGCACTCTTAATTTTGACATTATGATACTACAATAGTATCATTATGTCAAGAAAATATTTATTTTTGAATTGGGAATTAGGTCAATTTCTATAAAAATACACTGGACATCGAGTATTTTCTCTTGTTCCCCGCATTATTTTATTCTTAAAGAGTTTAAAATTACCGTGATAGAGCTAATAGCCATGGCTCCTTCAGCTATAGCCGGATGTAATAATCCAGCCATGGCCATAGGAATAACAATACTATTATAAAAAAAGGCCCAGAATAAATTCTGTTTAATGATTTGAAAGGTTTTTCGGGAGATTTCAATACTATCTACTATACGGGATATTCCTCCTTTTACTATCACCATATCGGCACTATCTATAGCTAAATCGGCACCTTCTCCAATAGCTACCCCGATATCTGCTCCTTTAAGGGAAGCTGCGTCATTTATTCCATCTCCTACCATCAATATCTTTGAACCTTTTTGTTGATATTCCCTGATGATATTCAGTTTATCCTTAGGTTTAACTTCGGCATAAACTTTTTTTATCCCCACCTGGTGAGCTATAGCCTGGGCAGTTTTAAGATTATCACCAGTCAGCATAATTGGGATTATACCTAAGTTTTTAAGTTTCAACACTGCTTTATCTGAATCTTCTCTTATGGGATCTTCAATAGATATTGACCCAATATTTATGCCATTTTTATAAACTTCTACTACGATCTTCCCTTCCTCAAGAAGATCAAAATATTTCTCAGTGGATTTAGGCTTTCCAATAAAATATTCATTCCCTTTTACCATAGCCTTAATTCCTTCTCCACTTATCTCTTCAATCTTTTCTGGTTTTATATTTGATTTTTGAAAAGAGGATATGGCCTTGGCTAAAGGGTGATTTGAATTACTTTCGATACCCGCAACAATTTTCATCTCCTCTTTAGAAAGAGAATGGCTAAATATATGAGGATTACCCTGGGTGATAGTACCGGTTTTATCCATCATTACTATTTTAATATCTTTAGAAGTCTGAATTGCTTCTGCATTCCTAATGATCATTCCTTTTTTAGCTGCCAGACCTGTTCCAGAGACTAAAGCCATAGGGATAGCTAATCCCAAAGCACAAGGACAGGCAATAACTATAGTAGAAATAAAAGCAAATACTGCAAAAGAAACCGAACTATCCATATTTAATATCCAGGGAAATAATCCTCGCATATAAGAAAGAAATCCCTGAAATTCATTAAATTGAAAATACCAGATGGTACCACTTACCAGTGAGAGAGTAATAATTGTGGGCACAAACCAAAGGGTAATTCTATCGGCTAAAGCCTGAATAGGTATTTTGGTCCCCTGTGCTTCTTTTATTAAATCTATCATCTGGGATAGGAAAGATTTTTCACCAACTTTATCAACTCTTACTTTAAAAGTGCCGGTAAGGTTTAGAGAACCACCGGTTGCCTTGCTGCCTTTGTTTTTACTTACTGGTAAAGATTCTCCGCTAATCATAGATTCATCTACTGAAGAGACCCCTTCTTCTACTTTTCCGTCTACAGGAATTCTTTCTCCGGGTTTAATTAAAACCAAAAATCCAACTTTAACTGCTTCTATAGGTATGGTAGATTCTCCATCGGAAAATATTACTCGAGCTTCTTTTGCCTGGAGCTTAATAAGAGCCTTTATTTCTTTAGCTGCCTTGTCTCGAAGATGTGATTCAATAAATCTGCCAGTAAGGTGAATAGTAACAATCATGGTACCTATTGTTCCGAAAGAGATTATGGAAAATCCTAATAAACTTAATAGGGCAGTTATCCAACAGGCAAGTGAACCAATAAAAATGAGGGTATCCATATTGGTATGAAAATGGGTAAGGGCTATCCAAGCACCCTTAATAGTCTCTCTACCACTATAAAAAATTACTATCCCCCCGAAGATTAATTCTATCAATACAAAATAAGGTACAGTATAACCAATCATATTAAAGATCATCAACACAGATAGAGGAAAAGTAATAATCCAGGAAAAGATAAGATTCTTTCGAGCAAGGTTATATCTTTTCTTTTCTAAATCCTCTGCTGGTTCTGTAGAAATGCCGTAGCCCACTTCTTCTACTGCTTTCTTTATCTTTTCTAAAGATATATCTTTTTCGCTTATCAAAAAAGCACTTTCAGTTGCCAGATTGACAGATGCAAATTTTACTCCATCAATTTTTTTTAAGGAATTTTCCACTGTATTCGCACAGGTAATGCAGGTCATTCCGGTAACTGAAAAGCTTTTTTTATTTTCACTCATCATAATTTCTCCTTAGATCTTGCTCCTTTCGAGAAAATTTGCTAACCAGGAATTTACAAAATAAATCCGGGAATATTTACCTACCGAACAGACTTCAAATACTCCATTTCTTTATATTTCATATTCTCTTCTGATTATCCTTAAGCTCATTAAGCTCGATTATCTATAGGATGTATAAATGATTCAATGTTTGTATCATTTAATATCATAATGATACAATAATAGTATCATTATGTCAAGAAAATATTTTATTTTTTTAAATTTTTATTGGAATAAAAAATTTTACTCTGATGAAAGATCTGAACTTATGTTATGTAATAATGGTTCAGAAAATAATTATAGGTTAGGTGCATTCTCAATATATAAGTTATAAATAATTCCGATCTGCTTTAACTTAAAGCTTACGACTACTTTCACTCTTTTTTCTTGTTTTTTTTATTTCGAATATTCCTCTGTTAGACCTACACTTGCTATTTTACATTCAACATCTTTAATAAAAATTTAGAAAAAGTTACCGAATTACTGAGTAGAAACAACTATCCCCGTGACATTGGGGTAATTTGACTATGGTGAAATGACTGTTGAAGGTTTTGATACGGTTAGCCTGAACTATTTTACTTGATGTTTAGCTCCCAGCCAGATCAGATAAAGGGCATAAATTGCACTGATAATTGCTCCGGGAATAGAAGTGGTTTCATCAAATAGAGTCAGGGCAATGGCTGCTGCAAATCCGGAGTTTTTAATGGTCCCAAGAAGTATCATTGAGGTCCGATCTTTTTGATTTATTCCCATTTTTTTCAAAATAATATTTAATAGAGTAAACCCCAGAAAAGTGGTGATAAAAGCAATCAATGATATTTTAATCAAGATATTCGGTTGTTCTAAGAAGGTTTTTTGATTTAATCCGATCACGGTAAAGAAAACCACAAAGAAACCCCAATTAATAATGGTTCCTTTCCAGGAAATAATTGATTTATAGAAATCCTTAAAAAGCAGGAAACGGGAAAATAGGATAGGTAAAAAAATCAATTCGATCAGAGTGAGGATCAACTTTGACATCGGAAATACTTCAGCACCGGTTAGTAACAAGATTAAGCCTGGCATAATAAAAATAGACGATAGATAGGCACCAAAAGTGGCAAATAGAGATAAAATTGAATTACCCGCTAACAGGGAGGTAAAGGGGATTACTGCTACACCCGGAGGTGCCGAGGCGACCAGAATCATTCCGATTCTTATAGGATCTTGAAAAATAAACCATTGATTTAATATAAGGAGTAATGAACCTAAAAATACATAATTGAAAAGTATTCCGATAGCAAGGGGTCGAACCAAGCTTTGCCATTTTAAAATTTGCCGGGTCGGAATTTGAGCAATGGAGATAGTCATTATCAATGCCAGGGCGGGAATGGTTAATGATTTGGTCCATTGAGCCAGTTGGGGGCAGGTGAAACCCAGAACGAAGGCCAGTGGTAAGATAAAATTTCGATGACCAAGAAATTTAAACATCTTGATTCCCTAAAAAAAGATTTGATCCCATTTTCTTCGCTTTCCTAGCATTGGACATTTAAAAATATAATCCGAAGCACTAAACACAACCTATTTGAAACACTGTCCTTGAGTCCGCTTGATACGTTTGTTAGCTGCTTATATAACATTACCTTATAATTTATATCTTAATAATCATCCAAATGATTAAAT
>CAZWFH010000148.1:0-4218 GCA_964632105.1 uncultured Atribacterota bacterium | reverse complement strand
AAGGAATTTAAGATACTTTTGTCGTATTAAGATAATTGGATTGAGCAGAAAAAAGGTTAAAAACGGAAAAAACGGAAAGATAAGACAAAGAAAAAAATAAAAATATAAAAAGAAATAATGAAGGAAAATATATTTATATGTTAGAAAGCGGAATGATGCTTAAAATTGCAGGTATTATTATATGCAGTGTACTGATGGTCATCCTGGGGAGAGCAGATAGAAAGAAAAAGCTTCCCACAGGGGTCAAATTGATATTTCAAGTTTTAATTTCTTTAATTATAATTTATTTTGGAGTTAAAATAGAATTTTTACGAGTTCCTTCCTCCTCATCGGAAGGGTATCTTTATCTTAGCTATTTATCTATCCCTCTAACCGTAATCTGGCTGATAAGCATTACTAATTCTATCTGCCAGACAGATGAACTGGGAGACATCACTCCTTATATTGTCTTTATCGCTTCCCTAACTTTTTTAGTGGTCTCCCTTATCCAAAGGCAGGGATTGATTTTGGCAGAAGCGCTATCTTTGATTATGGCGGCGATTTCATTTATTTTTATCAAATATCTTCCTCGGGGAAAATTTTCTTCCTACTATATGTCTTTTGGATTTATATTAGCAGTAATTGCTATCGTGGGTGTATCCAAGAGTACAGCAGCTTTAACTTTATTGATTCCTCTTTTAATTTTAGGCGTACCGATTATAGACAGCTCTTATTCTATTGTGGCTAATTATGCCAGTCAGGAAAATCCAACTGTAGAAAAATATCCTTTGTTTTCGGGAAGCAGAAGCAGGTTACGCCAAAAACTGCAATCTTACGGATTTTCGGTTCAAGGAGCGAATTTAACTATTATTGGGGTTTCCCTCTACTTAAGTTTATCGGCTTTTATTATTTCTATATACCAGAACTTATATCTACTATTAACTTTGACTGCTTTTGGCTGGATGGCTTTTGAATTATTGAAAAACAAGGTTAGGTCAGAGGAATTGATTATCGAAAGGGATATTTTGACCAGCCGCATAAAACTTTTTCAGGTGGGTATTGACCAGGTAGATAATCAAGAAACTATTCAAAGAATAGAGGAATTTATAGTATCTAAAAAACCTCATCAGATTGTTACGCCGGATACATTAGCTGTATTGCGGGCAAGGAAAGACCCTGAATATCACGCTATTTTAAAATCTGCAGATTTGGTTACCCCTGATGGAGCAGGTATTTTATGGGCTGCCACAACTCTAAATCATCCTTTGCCTGAAAGGGTAACCGGCATAGACATAATACATAATATATGCCGATTGGCTGCCAAGAAGAGGTATTCCTTATATTTATTAGGCTCTTATCCTGGCGTGGCCAGTGAGGCCGCCTTAAATTTAACCAGGAAATATCCGGGAATAAAAATAGCCGGAACTCATCATGGTTATTTTGGTTGTGAGGGTCGTGAAAATAGTGAAAATAATGAAAATGTTAAAAATGGCAATAACGATAAGAGCAAAGAAGAAGAAATGATTATTGCCGAGATTAAAGAAAATAAACCTGATGTATTACTGGTGGGTATGGGTGTACCAAAACAGGAAAAATGGATTAATAAAAATTTAAAAAGCTTAAATATTCCGGTCTGTATGGGGGTAGGCGGAAGTTTTGATGTCCTTTCCGGCAGGATACCGCGGGCACCACTATGGATGCAAAGACACGGAATGGAATGGATTTATAGATCGATTAAGCAGCCAAACAGGGCTTTTCGAGTTTTAGCCCTTTTTTACTTTATCTGGTTGGTAATTTTAGGGAAAATGGTTTCTTCTCTAAAAGAAATGGATTAATGATCGCTAATAGATAATGCGTAATAAGTATATGATAATTAGTTGAAATAACCCAAAATACGAAACAATAGAAGTAAAAATGTTAATTAATTCAGTATTTTAGTATTAATGCATTATTTTAATGGTTCTTAATGGCGATAGATAATAGAATTATAACATTGCCGATCGCTCTATTTGCTCATTCTTAAAGTGCTAAATGTTAAAATATTAAATCCCTCTCAATATATCTTAGACAAGTATCACCCTTTATTTTATATCACGATCCGTTTTTCTGATTAATCAATTAAATAAGGAGATAGCTGATGAAAATATTACTTAAAAGTGCAATAATTGTAGTTGCTTTACTAATTCAACTTACTCTTATTAATTCGATTACTATTCTGGGATTAAAACCTGATTTGATAATGGTGGTAGTAGTAGTTTTTTCCTTGCTGAAGGGAGAAAAAGAAGGGACTATCTCCGGATTTGCTTCCGGCCTTTTGCAGGATATTTTTTCTACCGGCCTCTTAGGAATAAATGCTTTGGTAAAGACAGTGATAGGTTTTACCTGTGGAATTTTAAGAGAAAAAATATTTCATGAACATATATTATTTCTTATTCCGGTAATAACTTTTATTGCATCAATTACGCAAAGTATTTTAATATTTTTGCTATTACGTGCTTTCGGAATAGAATATGGCCTGGCCTGGAGTTTAAAACAGGTAGCCCTCCCCGAAGCTTTGTATAGCAGTCTGATATCACCTTTTGTTTTTTTAGCAATAAATAAACTTTTCCAGATGATTAAAGAATAAAAATTAAAAAGTTAACCAAAGGTGCCAGGCACCTTTGGTTAACTTTTGCCATTAAATTGAGGAGTAATTATGAGGGAATCTTCTACAATTCCAGAAGATGTGAAACAACGGCTAAATTGGTTATTGATATTTGTGGTCATCTGTTTTGCAATATTAGTTATCAGTTTGTGGTATTTGCAGATGATTAAGGGGGAGGAATTTAAGGAAAGAGCGGTAGAGAATTGTATCCGTTCTCTGGTAGAAGATGCGCCACGGGGCAGGATTTATGACCGTCAGGAGGAATTATTAGTTACCAATCGTCCGGCAGTAGTAGTTTCTATAATCCCGGCAGAGGTTGATGATTTAGAAAAACTGAGTGAAAGGCTAAGTAGAATAATAGGTATTTCTCCGGAAGAAATTTCGCAGATAGTAAAAAATTACCGGGAAAACCCTTTTAAGCCGGTAAAAATCCTTGATGACTGTAAGACAAATAAGATAATTGAGATTGAAGAGAGAAAAGATGAATTAAAAGGAGTAGTTTTAGAGGTTAAACCTCGGAGGGATTATCTTTACCATGATTTTGCAGCTCATAGTTTAGGTTATGTGGGGGAAATAGATAAAGAAGAGTTGCAGCGATTTGGCAATCCGAAATTCCAGGGAGGGGACATCATAGGAAAAGCCGGACTGGAAAAATATTATGATGATATTTTGAGAGGAGAAAAAGGAGGGAAGGAAGTCGAAGTTGATGCCTTGGGTCAGGAGATAGCTACTTTATTGTATCAGAAACCGGTACCAGGTGAAGATTTGGTATTAACTATCGATAGAGATTTACAGCTTTGCGGAGAAAATTTACTCTTTGATAAAAAAGGCTCTATTGTGGTAAGTGATCCTAACAGTGGGGAAATATTAGCTCTGGTTAACAGACCTTCTTTTAGCCCCAACCTATTTGCTAATGGAATTTCCAGTTCTAATTGGCAAAGGCTTTCTTCTGATGCCGATTACCCTCTGACTAACCGAAGTGTTCAGGGTCTTTATTCTCCTGGTTCAATATTTAAAGTAGTTACAGCGATAGCCGCTCTGGAAGAAGGAGTTACCGATAGAAAAAGGAAGATTTATTGTTCGGGAAGTTTCGAATTAGCTGGCCAGGTCTTTACTTGCTGGGAAGAGACCGGACACGGGAGTTTGAGTATTGTAGATGCAATTGCTCATTCCTGTAATATCTATTTTTATACCTTAGGAAAAGACCTGGGGATTGAAAGGTTTAATAAATATATGCAGAAATTTGGATTAGGGGAAAAAACGGGCATTGATCTGCCAGCAGAAGCTACAGGGATAATTCCTTCTGCCCAATGGAAAGAGAGAGAAGTTAACGAGATCTGGTTCCCCGGTGATACCATAAATCTCTCTATCGGTCAGGGATACCTTTTATTAACCCCTTTACAGGTGCACAATATCATTACTGCTATTGTTGGGGAAGGTGAAATTTACAAGTTGCATTTGGTAAAAAAGATAATTTCAGCCGATGGTAAAATAGTAAAAGAAATTAAACCGGAAATTTATAAGAAACTGAATTTTTCTCCAGATACATTTAAGATCGTTAAAGAAGGATTAAGGCAGACCATATTAAAGGGAAC
>CAZWFH010000147.1:0-4235 GCA_964632105.1 uncultured Atribacterota bacterium | reverse complement strand
TCAACCTCAAATAGAAAGCAGGTTAGAATTAAAGAGCGTTAATTGGGAAAATTTAGCTGTAGATAATTTTGAAGGAGAAATATCCTATCAATTTCCTTTATTACAATTTAAAAAGATTATGCTACACAATAATAGTATCAGTTTAACTGCCACTGGACAGGTTGACCTTCAAAAAGATAGCCAAAAACAAGTTGATCTAAAACTTCAACTAACCAGATTAAATATGAATTATTTGACCGAATTATTTGCTTTTGAAGAGTCTTTATCTGGATGGGCTCATGGTTTTGCTAACATTCAAGGTAATTGGCCATATATTTCTCTGGATAGTCAATTAGATTTAGAGGAAATTTCTATAAAAAATTATTATCTGGGTAAGGGAAATTTCCATTTTAGATTAGCAACAGATGAAATTTCTTCTGTAAATACTTCCCTTTCCTGGCAAAAGAACTTTTCGGACTGGAGCATAAATAATTATCAACTAACCATCGAAGAATTGAGCTTTAAGCAGGAAGAAATGCAAATTAATGCTCAAGGAAAGGCTGATTTAAAAAAAGATATTCCTTTTTTTCTAGATATAGAGTTTAATCATAAAAATTTAAATCAGTTGATAGCCAACATTCTTCCCTCAAAAATAGAGGGAAAGCTAAAAATAATGGGGAACTTAACTTCACAGCAGTTTCTTTTAAATTCTCAATTCTCCACCCTTCAGGATGAGACCAGTTTGCAACATGACTTAAAATTAACTTTAGAAAAAAAGGGATCTAAAATCACTTTTAGTGAATTATTACTAAAGCAGGAGAAAGGAAAGTTTTTAGCTAAAGGATGGCTGGATCTTACTCAAAACTTATTAGATATAGAATTTCAAGCAACCGAATTCGATTTAAACAACCTGGTTCAACTTATCGAATTCAAAGAAGATATAAAAGGAAATCTTAATATTATTGGAACTTACCAGGGCTCACTTAAGCGCCCCAGTATATCTATTTCTGTTCAAATAGAAGACGGTTACTTCCGTAATTTTAAATTTGAGGATCTTCAAAGCAAGATTAACTGGAAAGAGGGCAATCTGGAAATACAAGAATTAATCATCTCTTACCAAAAGGATTTTCAAATTAAAGCTCAAGGCAAGATACCCTTTCCTTTTATTGTCTCTGAAAAAAAAGAGGACCAAGATCAAGACTTTAATCAATTACCTTTGAACTTTAAAGTCAGTTTGGAAAATACCGATTTAAGTTTCATACAAATATTTTGGGATAGAAACTTCAAACAAGTTCAGGGCATCACTAATCTTATTTTAAATTTATCTGGTACTGTCGGTGAGCCTATCTTTAATGGACATCTTACCCTCAATCAGGGAAGTTTAGAATTAACCTCTATCCCGTTTAAGTTAGATAAAATAGAAACTAAAGCTGAAATTGTTAATAATTTGGTAAAAATTCCACAAATGACTTTTATGCTGGATAATAATTTAATTTATGTTTCTGGAGATTTTAAATTAGCTAATTTTAAACCTGATGATCTTAGAATTAAAATATGGAATGAAGGAGGGAAATTAATCTATGGAGATATTTTAACTGCCCAAACGAATTTCCTGGCTGAAATTAATGGGTCTATCGATTCCCCTCAAATAAAAGGAGAATTTATTTTCTCTGAAGGAGAATTAAATTGGACACCGGGTTATCAATTTATCCCTGATAAAAATGACTCTTTAGTGGGTTTAAAAGGCAGAGTAGACCTTTCTGTTAAAATTTTAAAAAATTTTCAGTTTAAAGCTCCTAATTTAGATCTAAAATTAGATGGAGAAATAAAAATTCAAGGGGATTTACCTCAGCCCATTTTCACCGGGCAATTAACAGTTGGAAAAGGATATTTTGTATTCCTTGAACAAAAATTCCAATTTACCGAAGGTAAATTATTACTGAATGAATTTACCGGTCCTGATGTACTTCTGGATATTAAAGCTAATACTAAAGTAAGCCAGGTTACTGTCTTTTTAAAAATTTCCGGAAATCTTTCTGCTCCTCAAATATCACTCTCTTCCAAACCTGCTTTATCTGAGGCAGAAATTATTTCTTTATTAACTTTAAATAAAAATATTAGCGGTCTATCAGAGGGAGAGATTGGAGAATTATTAAGGGAAGAAATTTTTAATTTAATTTTTCAAGGTCTAAGCATTAATTTTCTCAGAAGAGCTGAAAATCAGATTGCTAACTATCTAGGGCTGGATGTTTTCCGATTAGAAACTATATTTAAAGAAAATGGTGAGACAACTCCCTTTTACGATTTAAATTATAATACAATCGGAATAGAAGTAGGTAAAAGTATTACCGAAGACATTTTTCTTACCTATTCTACTTCTCTCGATGGGTTCAGCGAAAGGAATTTTAGTATTGATTATCAATTTAATTCGGATCTATCCTTTACTGCTGAGATAAACACCTTTGCGCTGGAAGAGAACAATTCTGAAATTAAAATTGGTTTACAATTTGAGTTTTAAATAAATATTTTCCAGTTACAAACCTCATATTAAAAATTCATCCACTATTACTGCACGATAACTAGTGCTACAATAATTCTTGAAATTTATCGCTTCTTTCGGATAATAAGCGCAAAACATCTCAGACAAAGAAAACAATTATTTAGAAACTCTGGATATTTTACTAATTCGTAATATTATTTACGTGAAAAATTTCATGTATTATACACTAAAAGACCCAAGGGCTTTAAATTTCATGGCTTCCAAACAAAAATTAATTGGAATTAATTATAGACTCCCATATTTCAATTAGGATTTTTGATTTTTATCGGCTTTAAGGATTCTGTCCCAAGTATCCCTTAAAGATACAATTCGGTTAAACACTAACTTATCCGATGTTGAATCGGGATCCACACAAAAGTAACCTTTTCGCATAAACTGGTATCTGCTTCCGGAAACCGCTCCCGCCAAACCGGGTTCCACCAAACAATCAGTTAACACTTCCAGTGAGTTTGGGTTAAGCTGCTTTATAAAATCTTTCTCTTCCCCCTGCTCTTCCGCTCCCTGGTTCTGATCCAGTAAAAGATGCTCGTATAAGCGCACCTCGGCCTTTAAAGCATTCTCTGCGGAAACCCAGTGTAAAGTTCCTTTTACTTTACGCTTAGCACCCGGCTTACCGCTTTTGCTTTCCGGGTCGTAGGTGCAGTGTACTTCTTTTATCTCTCTCGTTTTTTCATCCCGAATAAATCCTTCACATTTGATAATATAAGCATTCTTTAATCTAACCTCGCGACCAGGAGCCAGGCGAAAATATTTCTTCGGCGGGTCTTCATGAAAGTCTTCCCGTTCGATGTAGATTATTCTGGAAAAAGGTATCTTACGCTTCCCGGCAGTAGGATCCTCAGGATTATTTTCCGATTCCATCTCCTCCACCATATCACGAGGATAATTATCAATAACCAGCTTTAAAGGCTTCAGTACTGCCATCACCCGGGGAGTTTTTATATTTAAATCCTCACGGATACAGTATTCCAGAAAGCGGATATCCACTACACTATTAGTTTTGGCTACCCCGATACGCTCACAAAAGTTTCGGATAGCCTCCGGGGTGTAGCCCCTGCGCCTCAAACCGGCTATAGTCGGCATCCGAGGGTCATCCCATCCAGCTACATAACTTTCCTCCACCAGCCTACGAAGCTTCCGTTTACTCATTACCGTATTAGTTAAGTGAAGACGGGCAAATTCGATCTGCTGGGGTAAATCTGGAAGATTTAAGGCATTGAGAACCCAATCGTACAGGGGGCGATGGTCTTCGAATTCCAGTGTACAAACAGAATGAGTAATCTTTTCGTAATAATCCTCAAGAGGATGGGCATAATCATACATTGGGTAGATACACCACTTATCCCCAGTCCGGGGATGGGTAGCCTTTAAAATACGGTAAAGAACGGGATCTCTCATATTCAGATTAGGTGAAGACATATCAATTTTAGCCCGCAGCACTCGGGAACCGTCAGGAAATTCACCAGCCCGCATACGTCTAAATAAACCTAGATTCTCTTCCACAGAACGGTTGCGATATGGGCTTTCTCTTCCCGGCTCCTTGAAAGTTCCGCGGTACTTCCTGGTTTCTTCGGGGCTCAGGTCACACACATAAGCCTTACCTGCTTTAATTAGACTAACGGCGTAATCATACATCTTTTCAAAATAGTCGGAAGCATAAAAAAGCCTGTCATCCCAGTCAAATCCCAGCCAGCGA
>CAZWFH010000146.1:0-4235 GCA_964632105.1 uncultured Atribacterota bacterium | reverse complement strand
CCACTTATCTCCTTTTATTCGCATAGGCTGCTTCTCCTCTAATTAATTCAGTCTTTCAGGAGCATTAGAAAATGCTCCTGAAAGACCTACTACTATTCATCTATTTTTCAAGATACTCTTCAGCAGCTGTTACAAGTGCCTTCTGGGCATAGGAAACATCAGGTTTTGAAATAAATAGGGTTATAACATCTTTATACTCTGTGGTCCACCCTTCGCTGGCTGCTGCTCCATGTACTACACTGGGAGAAATAGCGTCCTTTTGCCAATCTTTCGCGGCAGATTTCAGATAATCATTGTAATCACTAATATCTATATCTGTTCTTGCCGGTATTGAACCTTTGGCTTTATTGAAGCTATATTGTCCTTCTTTGGAACCAAGAACTTTAAGCCAGGCTACAACATTTTCCTGATTTTTACAATCTTTTGGTAAAGCAAAACTATCAGAAAGAGCTAAAAAGATACCATCGTTATTAGGAGGAGGGGCCCAGCCATAATCTTCAAATCCAACAGACATAAACCAGCCATTGGTCCAGTCTCCCATAATCATCATTGCACCTTTCTCTTTAAGTAAGTACTGCCCGGCTTCATCCCAGGTAAGAGCAGAATGATCAGTGTTTAAATAAGAAGCTATTTTAGCAAATGTCTCTAATGCATCAGTAACTCTGGGATCTGACCATTTCACTCCACCGGTCCATAAGCCATTATAATCATTTGTTCCAAGTTTTCCAAGTAAGACTGACTCAAAAACATGCGCTGCTTCCCAACCATCTTTTGTACCCATAACAAAGGGGACTACACCTTTTGTTTTTAATTCATCACATACATCAAAGAATTCACTAAAGGTACGGGGGGGAGTAATATTATACTTATTAAAAATGCTCTTGTTAAACCATAATACATTGGAACGATGGATATTTACCGGAACAGACCAATAATCTCCCTGGTAAGAAACGATATCCAGAACACCCTGAGGCATAGATTCGGTCCAGCCCTCGGATTTATAAATATCAGTTAATGGCTGCATATATCCCGGTACTACCCAGGTATCAATTAATTCATGTCCGGCATGAACCTGAAAAGTATCAGGTGGATCTCCACCAAGCATTCGGGTTTTGAAAACAGCTTTAGCATTTGTTCCTGCTCCACCGGCTACTGTAGCATTGATAAATTCTATATCAGGATATTTACTCTCATATATTTTAATGAGAGCATTCAGACCTTCTGCCTCACCACCGGCTGTCCACCAACTATTAACTTCAACTTTACCACTAAGCGATTCAGACAATACTGGAAGAGCAAAAAATACACTTACCATAAAAACTAAGACTGTAATTACAAAAATTTTACGAAACATACCTTAATACCTCCTTTTAATTAAAATATTTATTCTATATCAAAACATACTTTTATATTTTTATTAAATAGACATCCCTCCTTTTCTATTAAAATATCTAAGTTCGGCTATTTTAAAATTAAAGGTTGGTGTTTTAATTATACTGCTTTGATTTAAAAAATGTCAAAGTATTTAATATAGTATCGAGTAAAGTGCAGTAATAAGTGATGAGTAATGAGTAATAAGATTAAATTTCTGAAATTATAAAAACAGTTACTTATTACAGGTTACTTATTACTTATTACATATTACTTCAATTTCTGGTTACCTGGTTAGATGGTTGAGAAAATAGGAGGAAGGGAAATGACTACACTTAAGTTCTCTTTGGTAGCAATATATTTATGCTTTCCTATTGAAGCAGGAAGCATATAAGTCTCCCCCTCTTTTACTTCAAAGTCTCCGACATTTGTAGAAATTATTCCTTCTCCCCTGGTAATTACTATGGAGGCAAATCTTCCTTCAAAGGATATTTCAATATCTTTTGCATCTTCCATTAACATCATTTCGAAACAAGATTTCATGTATTCCCCGCCATTTAATCTGAAAAGTTTTCCTCCTCTATTAGAAGACAGTGTCTCTTTTTTCATTCGGTATTTCTCATTGACTTCGGGAAGAGAATATCCTTGATAATCAAATATATCTAATGCTCTATCCCAACCCAGATCTATATGACAATCTTTTTCTTTTAAAATATGTGTACCTATGTTCTTTTCCACCAAAATAGAAAAATCCGTAGGTTCTTGAGTTTCAATCATAAAGATTCCTTCTCCGATAGCATGGGGAATACCCGGTGCTACAAATATGGCATCTCCTGGCTTTACCTCTACTTTGTGCATAAAGGAAATCATCCCCTCAATATCCTGCTTTTTTACCATTTTTTGCATAATATCCTTAGTTATACCGGGTTTAAATCCTATAAGCACGTAGGGATTCTCCTTGCCAATCTTTCTGGTGGCAAGGATATACCAGGCTTCTGCTTTTCCGAAATCAGAATTTAAATATTTTCGGGAAAATATTTTACTGGGATGAGTTTGCAGGGGAAGTCGAATGGAAGAATCCAGAAGTTTTACTAAAAGATTTAAAGAATTTCCAAATTTCTTTACATAACCTTTGCCCAAGATATCTTCTGAAAAATGTTTTATCAGCACCTCTAAATTATCTATACCTTCAATAGATTTAATCTTTGAGATACTCTCATCAGATATACCATAAGGCTGTATTGCCTTTACTGTAGAGAGAATCCAATCTTCAGGATAATCAGAATCTTGTGGATTTTTTATGCCTCTAAATTTTTCCAGAAGATATCCACCTCTATAGATCCTGAATACCCTGGTGGGAAGAATCCGAATAATTCCTATATTGCTTTTTTTCATCCTGATAAACCCTTCTTATTAAAGTATCTTAAAATATTTATTCTCTTAGCCATCTTTTTAATTCTTCTTCGCTGGGCTCTACAGCATCTGGTCTTAATTCGGGAATGTAACGACAGGCTTCATATAGTACCGGAGCAAATTTTCCGTAAATACCGGCAACATGATGAATATAGGGACCACGAATAAATCTCTCTTCCCATAAAGGCCAGTCATTCACTTCTACCCATAGATATGTTCCGCTTGTTTGGGGGCCTTCCACACTATGAGCATGCCCCATTAAGAGAGAATACTTGCCATTATCCCCGTCAAATCTAAGTACAGTAATCTCCCCTCCCTTTAATTTCCAATGAGCAATTCCGGGAAATGCTTCACCATGCCATCTAATAGAAGCCGGTGAATCCTTTGCTTTAAGTGAATAAGGAAAATTGCCACAATGCCATAAGAGCTCAGAATTTTCTCTTTTGGGATGTCTAATAGTAAGGTCAGCAAAGAATATCGGTTCTTTATGCATATTTGCTGCTTGAAGCATCACTGCGGTAATTGCCCCGTGAATATCTGTCTCACATACTACCGGAATCTTTTCATCGGTTAACATAGCGTTGGCAAAACAAGGAGCTACACCGTATTCATCAGGTAAGGCCATCCAACATTGAATAGCAACAGCAGAAAGTTTTTCCTCTTCTACCCATTTTTTTATTGCCAATTTTAGAGCAACTATTTTTTTTAGATTTTCTTCACCAATTGATGAATAATCTATATTTTTCCCTTTGATATCTTTAACCACTGCTTTTAACGCTTCGCTATTCTTATCTTTATATTCCCTGGCTAAGGCAATCATTTCAGTAAGAGCAACAGGAATTACTTCAATGCCAAATTTTTCCAGTAATTCCCCTTCATTAGCCATAACAGACCAGAACTCTCCGGGTCGTGTACTTATCATTCCAATTCTCATATTTCGGAAAGCCTTAACCACAGAGGCAGCCCGAAGAAAATTATTAAAACCTTTTTCAAATACACTATCCTCTATCCCACTATTGGTTATATAAGTAAAAGGAACTCCGAATCTGCGTAAGATTTTACTGGTAGCAAAAAGCCCGCACTGAGTATCTCGGGTACGTATTTCACTACCCAGGGGAGCATCATCACGAGGTCCCCATAATAATAGAGGTTTGTTCATCAACTTACCTAATTTGGCTGCCGCGCTTTCCGTGCCAAAATTACAATGAGGCAGGAACAAAGCGTCGATATTCTTCTCTAAAAAATATTTATATACCTTTTCTACATCCTTTATGTCATAAAGCATACCATCCTCATTAAGCCAATCAATATCCACCAAATCTATCTTCCAGGAAAGAAGTTTATCTCTAATCAGATTTTTATGTTTCTGCGCTTCTTTTTTGTCAAAAACAAGTCTGCGAGTAGGAACAAAACCTAATTTTATAGAAAAATCTCTCATCTCTTTGCCTCCT
>CAZWFH010000145.1:0-4245 GCA_964632105.1 uncultured Atribacterota bacterium | reverse complement strand
TATTACTATCAATATATAAAGAATGAACTCTGTTTGCGGTCTTGCGGCAGCTGGAGTGACTCTACGCATGCGGGGGTTTGGTCTATTAGTTGGTATAGCTATCGGACGCGCTCTTACGTTAATGTCTCGGGTCGCTTTGCCTGCTACCCTGCGTAATTGTGTGAGGTGAGTGATATAGATGGAGCTTTAACATATACAGATATTAACTATCAGTATGCGTATGTAATTATTGTTTCAGATAATGCTAATTGGCTAATCATTGGAGAATCAACTGTGAAAGGAGGTACTTTTTAATGGGTAAAATAATATTTAAACAAGGGCTTGGAATTAATCTACCAGTGTTAGATAGCGGTGAAGGTGGCTGGCTTACTGATAAACATAAATTTTATATTGGCGATGGGAGTATAAATCATTTAATTGGTGGTAGTGCTGTAAATTTAATTGGCGTTGCTGGTGCTGCTGGATTTGGAGTAGGAATTGCTCCAGCAGGGAACGTACCTGTAGGCATGATACCATTAGCGGGTTATCAAGACCCTCTTGACGATAATTACGGGAATTATCAATATCGTGATGGTAGCGTAATGGTGTGGATACCTAAATTCTATTACAAAATTTCTACTAATACAATAACTATAAAAGGAATAGATACTTATTCGACTACCACACTTGCTAACGCAGATGGGTATGCTTTACATCGTGTCTTTATAGATGGTGGAGTAGAAAAAGACGGATTTTTTGTAGATAAATATATGATTTCTAAAAATGCTTGGGGATCAGGATATATTGGAAGTTCTCTCAAAAATGGACTACCTATATCAACTGCCTCAGCTCATAATCCTATAGCAGATTTAACCGCTTGTGCAGGAAATTACTATTACGAAATGATAAAGGCTGCCCATGCTCGAGACGGTGTGGATGGAGCTGAAAACGCAAATTCAATCTTCTTTTGTTGTTCAAGATTTATTTATGCGGCGCTGGCTGTGTTGGCGCTTGCTCACGCTCAGGCTTCGAGTGCTACTACTTATTGTGCTTGGTATAACGCTACTTATAATTATCCGAAAGGTTGTAATAATAATGTTCTAAAAGATGTTGATGATAATGAAGTGACCTACATAACTGATGGTTATAGCAATTGTGGTAAGACTGGTTCAGGGACTCCTTTTGCCAAAACTACTCATAACGGACAGAATTGCGGAGTAGCAGACCTAAATGGTTTAATGTATGAAATTTCTATTGGAGCAACCTGTATAGCAGCAACAATGGCAATAACAGGAGCTTCCAAAGCTGACCCTTGTGTTATCACGGTAGCTAATACAGCTGCACTTACTACAGGCGATATGATAATGATAACTGCTGTAGTCGGAATGACACAATTAAACTATAAATTATATAAGATTACTGTCATCGATGGGACAACATTTTCCCTTGACGATATAAATTCAGGTGGATATACAGACTATGGTTCAGCCGGGACAATAACTTATGGAACTTTTTATGTGGCAAAATCTGCAACCGCAATGAAAAATTTTACTTCTGGAAACGCTGCAGCAACTGACCATTGGGGAGCAACAGGATGTGCTGCTATGATGGACGCTTTATCTGCCGCAACAGTAGCAAGTATGTTTAAGTCTGGAAATGTTCTTGGAATGAAATATGGAAGTGGTGCTAACCAGGTATTAGACGAGGCAATCAGTGGTGAAAATTGGGTGAAAACAGGGTTAGGTGCAATAAAATCTGGTGCTGCTGTTGACGAAACTGGGACTAACCAATTCGGGAAAGATTATTACTATCAATATATAAAGAATGAACTCTGTTTGCGGTCTTGCGGCAGCTGGAATCACTCTACGCCTGCAGGGGTTTGGTATCTTGTTTGGTTTGACTTTCGGACGAACTCTCACTTTGATGTCTCGGGTCGCTTTGCCTGCTACCCTGCGTAATTGTGTGAGGTGAGTGATAACGAACGATGAAAATAGCAAAAGGTGAGGTGGTGTTTTATAGGAAATATATCGAGCTTGTAAAATTGCTGAATATATATCTGAATCATTTTCCAAAGTTTGAAAAGTATGCTCTGGCAAACAGAATGAGAAATACAGCATACGAAATATACGATTTAATTGTAGAAGGTGAAAAAAGATATTACAAAAAAACAGCATTAACGAAATTAGACATAACACACGAGCAGTTAAGAATGCAATTATTTCTTGCTTACGAATTAGGATATTTCAGATTTAAAGACGGCAAGGAAGAGGACAAAGACCCTACAATATTAGAAGGACATAGATATTCAGCAATCAGTTTATTAGTAGATGAACTTGGTAAGATGATAGGTGCTTGGATGAAAAAGATAGATGGGTAATATATTAAAATGTTTGCAATCTTGCGGCAACTGGAATAACTCTACGAATGCAGGAGTTTGGAATATTAATTGGAATAACTATCGGACGAACTCTAACGATAATGTCTCGGGTCGCTTTGACTACAATTTCACCTCAAAACCCTTAAAGGGTACAGTGGAATTGCAGGGATATATTATCCAGCCTTAGGCGAAATATTAAAGTATCTTCTTTTTAGTAGGAGAAGACCGAAAATCAGGAGTTATATATGAAAAGAATCGGAAAATTATTTGAAAAAGCATTCAGCAGAGAAAATCTATATGAAGCATATCTTGATGCCAGAAAAGGCAAACGCAAAAAATGTGCTTGCTTTTTATTTGAGAAAAATCTCGGAGCAAATTTAGAAGAACTATACCAAAACATACATAGTAACAGTTATGAACCAGAACCTTATTTTAAGTTTTATGTTTACGAACCTAAAAAGAGGATTATATATGCTCCTGCCTTTAAAGACATTGTAGTACAGCATGCTATTTATAGAATAATACGCCCTATATTCGATAAGACTTTTATAAACACGTCTTTTGGTTGCAGGAAGGGATACGGAACGCATAGAGCAAGTAGGTATGCTCAAAAGGCACTCAGGCAATACGATAAAGAACTTTATACTCTAAAACTTGATATAAGAAAATATTTTTATTCAATCAATAGGGGAATATTAAGAAAATTAATTGAGAGAAAAATAAAGGATAAAAAATTTGTGGATATATTGATGACATTTGCAATCTATGAAGACCCGATAGGGATACCAATAGGGAATTTACTTAGCCAAATTTATGCCCTGATATATATGAATCCACTTGACCATTATGTTAAGAGGATACTAAAAGTTAAATATTACGTTAGATATGTTGATGATTTTATTCTGTTTGGCTTAACAAGGGATAAGTGTTTTGAATATAAATATTTAATAATTATTTATCTAAAAGATAATTTGCATCTTATTCTATCGAAATTCACTATACAAAAGATAAAAAAAGGAGTTAACTTCGTAGGATACAGAACCTGGCAAAGTTATAAATTAATAAGAAAATATAGTTTATGTAATTTTAAGAGAAGTGTTAAGAATGGAAAATTACAATCTATTATATCGCTTTTGGGACACGCTAAAGATACTTTATCTTTAAAGCATATGTTAAAGATTATAAAGGAGATGAATAAATATGCCAAAAATATACAAATACCGAAAAGTTACCTCAAAATATACAACCTATACAGCCATTGATAATGGAGAAGAGGATAAGAAGATTACTGAGCTTTGTACTATCAATGGTGATACTTATATATCCGTTCCTGATGATTTAGTTTTACCTGGACAACCTAAACAAATATCTTTAACTCCTGTAATTACGACAGACGAACTAAAAGGACAGATAGAAAAGGTATCTCCACATATACAACTAATAAAAAAACGTGTAAGGGAAAAGATAATGGAGAAATATTCTATCGAAGATGAACTAAAGATTATACGGAATAAGATTAATGGTGTAGATGTAGAAAAGTATACAGAATATAACGCTTATGTTGAGAGTTGTGTTGTAGAAGGGAAAGTTAAAAAAGCAGAGCTAATTACAGAGAAGGTAGTAGAGCCGATTAAGGAGGAGATAATATAACAATAATTTGTAGATTCGATAAAGTGGGAGCGGGATTCGATGTAGGGGTATTTGATTATATATTTCTGCAGGCAACACTCGGAATTATAAGAACCGAAACAGCTTTAGGAATTATAGAGAATATGACAGGATTAGATATTATAAAAAATAACACAGCTTTAGGAATTATAGAATAAGGAGGGGAATATGACAGAAAAATATTTGATAAGAGATACCATTAGATTTACAGCATCTATTGT
>CAZWFH010000144.1:0-4254 GCA_964632105.1 uncultured Atribacterota bacterium | reverse complement strand
TTATGATAATTGTATACGTGACTTAGATTTTTTATTTTAATCAAAATGTTCACCACTTATGTAAGATAGTATATAGTATATCGTACTTTAGCGTAGAGCGTAGAGCGTAAAGCGTGTAGCGTATAGGGGCTCAATGAATTGAGCCCATTAGAAGAAAAATTACCAAAACAACCCGGGTTGGATAAATCCAAGCCCTACATGACGCGATGTATGATATACACTTATAATCGCAATAGTAATATAGTATACATATACAAAAATAATTTTGAATTTTAAATTATGGCTTTTCGTTTTTCGCTATATACTATCAGGGCGTATGCAATACGCCCCTACTTTTTTTCTCTCTTCTTTCTTTTCCTCTTTCTTAACTCTACGCTATACGCTCCACGCTGTACGCTATCCTCAATACCAAATTATTACAAAAATCAAAAGGTTAAAAAGTCTAACTGTCAAATAATCAGTTTTAATATAGAACTTTTTAACCTTTTATCTTTTTTACTTTATTTATTCTACAAATTCAATTACAGCTAAAGGTGCGGCATCGCCTTTGCGAAATCCCGTTTTTACAATTCGGGTGTAACCGCCATTTCTTTCCAGAAATTTTGGACTAATTTCTTCAAAAAGCACTTTAGAAGCTTTTTTATTTTTTATAGCTTTTTGCACCTCTCTCTGAGCTTGTAAATTATTATTTTTAGCTGTTGTTACTAGTTTTTCTATATACTTTCGAACTTCTTTTGCTTTAGTATATGTGGTCTCAATTTTTTTATGAGTTATTAATGAAATAGATAAGTTAGCCAACAAAGAGCTTCTATGACTACTAGTGCGACCCAATTTTCCTCTTAATTTCTTGTGTCTCATTCTAAAAATCCTCCTGGTGCATTTTTTCACCTAAAACAAATCCATACTTAGTTATTTTCTCTTTTATTTCATCCAAAGATTTCTTTCCTAAATTCTTTATCTTTATAACCTCCATCGGAGAGTAGTTAACTAAATCTTTCAATGTATTTACATTGGATTTTTTTAGGCAATTATACGAGCGAACTGAAAAATCTAGTTCTTCAATAGTTTTATTTAAGATTTTTTCCTTTTCACTCTTTTCTTTTTCTTCTTTTGAAATAAGTTCGCCCTCTAATTCAACATCTTCGGGAGAAAACTTAGTAAACACTTTTAAATATTTAATCAATATATTTGCTGATTTACTCAAAGCTTCATCAGGTAAAATGCTTTTATTGGTAAATATTTCCAAAGTTAATTTATCGTAGTTAGAAAATTTACTTAGACTGGCGGTTTCCACATCATAGCGTACCTTCGTAATAGGCGAAAAAAAGGAATCAACAAATATAGTATCTACAGATTGATCCGATTTTTTATTTTTTTCAGCAAGCAAGTAACCCATCCCTTTTTCAATTACTATCTCCATATCTAGTTTGGCATTACTATTTAAAGTAGCTATCTTTAAATCAGGATTAAGTATTTCTACATTAATATTGGGGGTTATATCTGCTGCAGTTAATGTTTTTTTACCTTTTGCCTTTAATTTTAAAATCTGTGGTTCTTCGGCAAATATTTTAACTACTAATTCTTTAATATTTAAAATTATTTCAATTACATCTTCTTTGACTCCTGGAATAGTATCAAACTCGTGGGTAATTCCTTCAATCCTAATGGCAGTTGCCGCTGCTCCCCACATAGAAGACAATAATGTTCTTCTAAGAGAATTACCTAAAGTAACACCATAACCTTTTTCTAATGGTTCTATGATAAACTTGCCATAATTATCTGATAAATCTTCCACTTTAATTTTTATATTATTAATATTCATCACCTTCAATGCTCTCCTTCTTTAGGTATAGGAAACCCAAAAATATTAACGAGAATAATACTCAACTACCAATTTTTCCTCTACCGGTAAATTTAATTCTTCTTTAGAAGGAAATTTTATTATCTTTCCTTTTAAATTCTTAAAATCAAACTCTAACCAAGAAGGAATACTGACCTCTATCTTCCCTTCTTTAATTTCTTTAATATTTTCGATATTTGCGCTCTTTTTTTTGATCTCAATCACATCATTGATATCAACCTGATAAGAGGGAATATTCACTTTTTTTCCATTAACCAATATATGTGAATGCAAAACCAATTGGCGAGATTGAGCTCTTGATTTAGTTATACCAAATCGGTAAACTATATTATCCAATCTCCTCTCTAGTAATTCCAAGAAGTTTTCTCCGGTAACACCTTTTTTCTTTTCAGCTTTTTCAAAAAGATTTTTAAATTGCTTTTCCAGTAATCCATAATACTTTCTAAGTTTCTGTTTTTCTCTTAATCTTATACCATAGGTAGATAATTTTCTTATCCTTGTCTTTTTTGCATTTTTGCCAGGTAATGAAGCACCTTTTTCTATTGGGCATTTATCAGAATAACACCTATCCCCTTTTAAAAATAATTTCACCGTTTCTCTGCGGCATAATTTACATACCGCTCCTGTATATCTTGCCATCTATAATAAAAACCTCCTTATTTTCTAAAAACTTTATAATAGAAAATTTTAATCTAAATTGGTTAACTGGTTTAATAGGTAGCTAATTATCCAGTTTAATACTAATAATTCATTTACCAATTAACCATTAACCAGCTAACAAATTTATCTTGTGTATTTTATATTTAAAACTAACAACTAATTTGCATTTTGTATTTTTCTTACAATTTTTACCCGCACCTAAGCGCTAAACGCTGTACGCTCCACGCTGTTTTTCACTAACGACTAATTTATATCCTTCTTTGTTTTGGGGGTCTGCAACCGTTATGTGGAATTGGGGTAACATCTTTAATCATATTAACTTTTAAACCTACTGCTTGTAAAGATCTAATTGCTGTTTCTCGCCCTGGGCCAGGACCTTTTACTAATACGTCCACTTCTTTTAATCCTTGATCCATAGCTTTTTTAGCCACCGCTTCAGCGGTCATTTGAGCAGCAAAAGACGTACTTTTTTTACTTCCTTTATAACCCATACTCCCCGCGCTAGACCAAGCAATTACATTTCCATCTCCATCTGTAATGGTAACTATGGTATTGTTAAAAGTAGATTGAATGTGAACTACCCCTAAAACTATATTCTTTTTTATTTTCTTCTTGGTTTTCTTTATTTTTTTCTTATTAGCCAATTAAATTCTCCTTTCAGTATCTGAGATATTATATACTTTTCTTTTTTCTTGCTCCTACTGTTTTCTTGGGCCCTTTTCTGGTTCTCGCATTAGTTTTAGTTCTTTGACCCCTCACCGTCAATCCCTTTCGATGTCTTAGACCTCTATATGAACCTATATCCATAAGCCTTTTTATAGAGGTGGTAATTTCACTTCTACATTCTCCTTCTACTTTATAATTTTTATCAATAATTCCCTTTATCTTATTTATCTCTTCTTCGGTTAGATCTTTTGCCCTGGTATCCAAATTAACTTTTGATTCCTTTAATATGGAACGAGCGCTGGTAATACCGATTCCATAGATATAAGTTAAAGCATATTCTATTCTCTTATTCCTAGGTAAGTCTACTCCGGCTATTCTAGCCATATCTTAATATATCCTCCTTTAAAATTATTTCCCCTGTCTCTGTTTGTGCTTTGGATTACTACAAATTACTCTTATTTTACCTTTTCTTTTTATTATTTTGCATTTTGCACACATTTTTTTAACTGATGATCTTACTTTCATCTATTTCCTTCCTCCACGTATTATATAGTATCTCGTCGCTCGTATCTTGTATCTCGTTAGAGAATTTATTTTGCTTATATAATCATTTATTATCAAATTGAATATTGAGAGCAAAAAGTCATAAATCAAAACCTATTTTAAAACTGCTACAGTATCCAGAATTCAGGAATCTGAATCTGGTTTCTGATTCCCCTTTTTTTTGCGAGATACGATTCACGAGATATGAGATACGTGTTTATTACAATCTATATACAATTCTACCTTGGGTTAAATCATAAGGTGACATTTCAACTTTCACTCTGTCTCCAGGTAATATTCTAATAAAATGCATCCTGATTTTACCTGAAATGTGGGCTAATATTTCGCAACCATTTTCCAGTTCAACCCGAAAAGTAGCATTTGGCAAGGACTGAATTACTTTGCCTTGCATTTCTATGCACTTTTCTTTTACCATCAATTATTCCTCCGCCTAAATTCTTTTTATTCAAACTATTTATCAACTGCTACTTATTTAAAGATTAGTTAATATTTCGTTACCATCT
>CAZWFH010000143.1:0-4376 GCA_964632105.1 uncultured Atribacterota bacterium | reverse complement strand
TAATATTTTTATCCGGGATATAACCGCAGATTTTATTGTATTGGGTAAAGTTCTAATATCATGAAGTATCCCGTCAATACGGAAACGAATTAAAAGCCCTTTTTCATTTGGTTCAACGTGAATATCACTTGCTCTATCCTTAACACCTTGCACAATTAACATATTTACCAGCTGTATAATAGGGGCTTCCTTACTTATTGCTTCTAATTTTTTAGAATCTTCCTCTTCTTCCTCTTCTTTAAATACTACTTCTGTTCCTAATTTTTTAATTATGTCGTCATATTCGCCCAGTTCATAATAATTGGTAATAGCATTTAGAACATCCTCTTCAGAGGCCAGCAATGACTTAATCTTTTTAATCTTGGTATGGTCTCTTACAAAATCTATAGCATAAACATCTAATGGGTTAGCCATAGCAATAATTAATTCATCATCATTTTTGCTAATGGGGATTAATTTAAACTGTAAAGCGGTTTTCTCTGATATAAGAGATATTACTTCCGGGTCTATTACATAATTTGATAGGTCTACATATTCTGTTTCATATACATATTGCAAAACCTCATATAGTTCTTCCCTGGTTATTACCCCTGTTTCAACGAATATTTCACCTAATCGTTTTTTATTGCCCTTTTTTTGTGTTTCAAGAGCTTCTTTTAATTGTTGAGTAGTGATTAATCCCTGTTCAGTTAAAATATCTCCGATTCTTTTATTGGTAAAAGTTTTTTTAGTTATTTTCATTTTTAACTACCACCATACTCATTAATTCGTATCTCGTATCTCGTGAATCGTATCTCGTATTATACTGAATAGCGTATAGTACACAGTAATTAGTAATTTGTAGGTGCACGATGCATCGTGCCCGCTAAAGACGGGTCGGATAAATCCGACCCCTACATTAGAAACAATACTTTATGCAAAGAAGTCTCGAATTTTAAATTATGGTTTTGCGCTTTTCGCTTTAACTTTTTAACTTTATCCTACACAGAAAACTAAGAACCGTAAACTGAAAACTTACAGCTTGCATTTAAAACTAACGACTAACACCTATTTACTAACGACTAGTACGCTAATAACTAATTTATTTCTTTGTAAACAAGTCTCCAAATAAATCCTTAAACAATATTTTATCTACACTCTGTTTTTTATTATAATCTTTCATAAATCTTTTTTGTTCTTCTTTTTCAGCTCTTCTAATACTTAAACTTATCTTTTTCCTTCGGCTATCTAATTTTATCACCAAAGCTGTCACTTCTTCTCCCACCGAAAGAACGCTTTTCGGATTATCTATTTTGTTGTGGGATATTTCTGATAAGGGGACTAAACCATCAATATTTTCTTCTAAGTTTACAAAGGCACCAAAATCGGTAAGATTTACTACCTTACCTTCCACTAAAGTTCCAACTGCATATTTCTTTTTAATATCTAACCAGGGGTCTGGTAATAATCTTTTTTTACTTAAAGTCAGCTGTGATTTTTCTTTATCTATTTTTATTACCTTAAATTCATATTCTTTGTCTTTCTTTAATTTCTCACTCGGATGTTTAATTCTGTCCCAATCTATTTCTGATACAGGTACAAATCCTTCTATTCCCTTGTCCAATTTAATAAATACTCCAAAGTCTCTTAATCTTATTACTTTGCCTTTTACAACAGAATCTATTTTATAAAATTTATCTATATTCTCCCAGGGGTTGGGTAAAGTTTGTTTTCTACTTAAAAATATTAAGTGGGCATCCTCGTCAATTTTTATTACTTTTAGGGGGAGTACCATATATTTTTTAAGTACTGCAGAAGGTCTTTCTACATATTCCCAATCAATCTCAGACAAATGAACTACACCGGATACTCCCGCTTCCAGCTCTACATTGGCTCCATAAGAAGTTACTTGAGTGATTTTCCCTTCCACGACCGAAGCAATAGGATATTTTTTCTTAACATCCTCCCAGGGGTTAGTTAATAACTGCTTTAAACCTAAAGATATTTTCTTTTTCTCGGGTTCGATTTCTAAAATTCTTAATTTTAAAACTTCTCCTTCGGAAATTAATTCTGAAGGATTCTTTACATAGACCCAGGCCATTTCTGAAATATGTAATAGTCCATTAAGGCCTTCTTCTATTTCAACAAAAGCACCAAAATCTTTAATTTTTGTCACTTTTCCTTCTACTTCGTCACCAATAGAATACTTTTCTATAATATTCTCCCAGGGGTCCGGGGAAAATTGTTTTATGCTCAGGGATATTTTTTTATTTTCTTTATTGTATTCAATAATTTTTACCTTTATTTTATCCCCAACTTTTAGTAATTTAGTGGCATCCTTCATATCCCGCCAGGTAATTTCTGAAATATGAAGCAACCCTTCCACTCCACCTATATCAACAAATGCTCCAAATTTAGTAATATTAGTGATAATCCCTTCTTTTTCCTGTCCTACTGTTAAATCAGCTAATGTTTTTTTATGCATTACTTTACGTTCTCTCTCCACAATTAGACGATGAGAAAGAATAACTTTGTTCTCCCTTTTTTCCAGCTTAATTATAACAAAATCTAATTTTTTCCCTATATATCTGTCTAAATCTTCATCTTTTATAAATTTGGTTTCGATCTGAGATTTAGGAACAAATCCTTTTAATCCTATATTAACAATCAAACCGTTTGAATTTTTTTCGATTACTTCTGCATTAATTTTTTCTTTTTTTCTATATATTTCGTTAAGTTTTTCCCATAGTTGAAAATATTTCGCCCTCTCTTTTGATAAAGAAACATTTCCATTTTTTTCATCAACATTAACAACATATAGATAAACTTCATCACCAATCTCTAAAGTGTGGGTTATGGTTTCTTCTTCTTTAGAAAAGAGTGATTTTTCGGTTTTAGAAAGATGGCCCTCCATCTTATATTGTATATCAACCAGATATCCATCTTCATCGACTTTCATTATCTGGCCTTTAATTATATCTCCTCTTTTTATTTTTTTAAATTTTTCTAAAGATTGGTTAATCATTTCATTCATTTCTTCTTTAGAATTTTTTTCTGTTTTTTCTACTTCATTTTTTTTGTTTAACTCCATAATCCTTACGTCCTTCCTTTTCTCGTATAAAGTATAGCATAGAGCGTATAGTATAATATTATAGTATCGAGTATCCAGTATCGAGTATCGAGTTTATGAGAAATTATTAAATAAAATATAACATTCGATACAAGAAAAATAAACAATTAATTTGATTTGTCTGTCGTTGCGAGGGGAGCACTTAAGTGATATTGAGTGCTTTCCGCGACAATCCCAGTTTTGATAAATCAAATCCCTACACCCTGGCCATTACATATTATTATTTTCTTTTGATTTCTGGATTCTGACTCCTGATTTCCTTTTTCTTAACTATACACTGATATACTATATACTCAATACTTTTCATATTCTGTCTTATGGCTTTTATTTTCTTCACTACATACTCGATACTGGATACTCGATACTGTTAATTATTCTTGTCTCCGTTATTATCTTATGTATCGGGATATCATTTTTATCAGTAACTATTTTTTTTACTATCTGCATTTCAAAAGCTAAAGCAATAATTTTGGCAGAAGGGCGAATTTTTCTTAAAAAATTATCATAATATCCAAATCCTCTACCGATTCTGTTTCCACCTAAATCAAAGGAAACTCCGGGTATGATTATTAAATCTATATTTTCTGGGGGGAATAATCTATAATATTCTTTTTTCGGTTCCAAAATTCCCTTTTTACCTCTTTCCAATTCAGTATCAAAATCGAATATTTTCGAAGGAGCTAAATTAATGCATTCCGTCAGGATAATAGGAATAAAAACATTTTTACCCATTTTAATAGACATTTTAATCATTTCTTCAGTCTGCACTTCGCTTCTGGTGGCAGCATAAAACATAACATTTTGAGAATTTTTATACTCTATGGTCTCGGCCAGGTTTAAAAATACTTGTCGAGTTTTTTCCCTTATATCTTCAGAAGATAGGGAAAGTCTTTTTTTTAATGTATTTCTTCGTATTTCTTCTTTGTTCATAATTTTTATTATAATATATTTATTTACTATTTTTGTCAAAATTATAATAAATAATATAGTATCGAGTGTATAGTTAAGAAAGAGAAAGAAAAGATAGAAAAAAGTAGCATTTTTCTTTTTATCTAACTACTCCACTAAAGTTTACACTATCAAGAATAAATTATAAAACCCCGCTATGTCGTGTGCGTTAGGTTTTGATACCTGTCCTCAAACAGGTGGGCATCTACCTAAATGCTTTATGTTTCCGCGTCAACCAAGTAGTTAACGTTAGGTATTTGCCTTTCCTCCGGTGGAGGGAGACTTACCTCAGGCCTACATTCTACATTTAGAGCTCGAT
>CAZWFH010000142.1:0-4463 GCA_964632105.1 uncultured Atribacterota bacterium | reverse complement strand
GAAATTACGATCTTTGCAATTATTCCTCATCCTTAAACAGGAAATAAAACAAGAATCCAAAAGACACGTCCTGTCGTATCCTTATAGAATACCCTAAAAATGTACGGAAAGTGTCCTTTTTTGTTCTTTATTTATTTTTAAACTTTTGTTATAATAGGGGAAATCTTAATTTATTCTACCCTCACCTTTACCCTGTGCAGTAGATAACTCACTACACAGGGCAGGCCCTCTCCCTCCGAGGGGAGAGGGAAGTATAAAGAAATAGATTAATTTCTACAGGGGAGAGGGAAATATGAATACGGAGATTATTTTTGGTAAGGCGCAGCTAATTCGTTACGGTAAAGCTGTGAGATTACGAATGAAGAAGAAGAAATGTAATATATCATCTGATTTGCAATATATTATGTTATATATTATAATTGAAATGCAATATATTTTATCAGGTGAACCAAAATGGATAAAAACAAATTAAAAGAATTATTAATTGAATATAAAAAAAGTTTCCTCGCCAATAGATCTGATTTGGTTAGAAGGGAAATTCAAGACAGTATAGAAAAATTTATTAAATTTAAAGAAGTGGTAATGATTACAGGTACAAGAAGGGGCGGTAAATCTTCTTTAATGAAATTGATTTGCGATGAGCTTATAAAGAAATATCAAGTGCCTCCTTCTAATATTCTTTACCTAAATTTTGAAGATGAAAGATTTATCGAGTTTAATACTGGTGATTTTGCCCAGATTTATGAACTTTATCTACAAATAAACAAACCTACTGGAAGGCAATATTTCTTTTTAGATGAAATTCAAAATGTAGCCGGGTGGGAAAGATGGGTAAATAGATTATATGAAAATGAAAATATAAAGATATTTATTACTGGTTCTAATGCCAGTTTATTAAGGTCTGAAATATCGACAGCCTTAACCGGAAGGAATAGAGTAATAACTAATTTCCCTTTTTCATTTAGGGAATTTTTAGTCTTTAAGAATTATAGATTAGAGGAAAATGATTTTTATCAGACCGAGAAAAGAGCAATAATAAAAAGTTTCTTTCAAGAATATCTAAAATTAGGCGGTTATCCGGAGATAATAAAAATTAATGATCCCACTCTTTTAGAACAATATTTTAAAGACATTATTTATCGGGATATTCTACCCAGGTATTCTGTAAAGAAGATAAAAGAAATACGGGAATTATGTTTGTTCCTGGCTTCTAATCTCGGATCAATCCATAGTTATAACAAATTGCTTTCTTTAATAGGAGTAAAGAGCATTAATACTGTAAAGAGTTATTTGGAAATCTTAGAAGAGGTATTTTTATTTTTTCAAATCAACTTGTTTGACTACTCTATTAAGCGGCAAATTTACAATCCTTCTAAAATCTATATTATTGATACTGCCTTAGGAAACTCTATATCTTTCAAATTTTCAGAGAACATAGGACATATTTATGAAAATTTAGTATTTTTGGAATTAAAAAGAAGGAATAAAGAAATTTACTATTGGAAATCGAAAAAAGGCAAAGAAGTTGACTTTTTAATAAAGAGAGGGTTAGATATAGAAGAAGCCATCCAGGTTTCGTATAATTTGAATGATAAAAAAACCTTAGATAGAGAGATTGAGAGTTTATTGATGGCCAAAGATGAATTTAGAATAAAGCATTTGACTATTATCACCGAAGACGAAGATATGGAAAGGGAAATAGAAAATACAAAAATAAAAATAATTCCATTGTGGAAATGGCTGTGCATAGAACACGAGAAACAACCGCTGAAAAACTGGTAAACAAAACAAAAAAAATGATATTATAGAAAAAATATATTTTCTAGATATAAGAATTGTATAGCTAAATTCGATGAATAATCAATAAATAATTTTAGAGGTTTTACTATGCGACGACTTACTAAATGCCCAAATATTTCAAGAAAGGAAAAGAATTTACTATTGCGTTGCCGGGAATCTATTCATAAGTTATCTCCTAAAGCAAAAGTTATTCTTTATGGTTCAAGAGCTCGCGGAGATGCCGTTCCTGAATCTGACTATGATTTACTTGTTTTAGTAGACCACCCGGTAACCCTTAAAGAGGAGGATATTTTTCGTCAACAATTATTCCCTATAGAAATTGAGACTGGTTGTGTTCTTACTCTAAATATGTATCATTTAAGTGATTGGGATAGTGTTTTATATAAGGTAATGCCTTTTCGCCAAAATGTAGAAAGAGAAGGTTTAGTAATATGAAAAAAGAAATTAGGACATTAGTCCTTTATCGATTAAATCGAGCAGATGAATCCCTTGAGGAAGCTTTAATCTTATTAGAATGCGGATTTAGTATATTTTGATAAAAAAGAAGTAGGTTCTTGGTTTGAGGAAACTAAAAAATTTATAAGTTATATTAAAAATATAATCGAATAAATAAGGTAATAAAAGGTGATAGAATGCTTTTAACATGAAATAAGTGTGAAAGCAGCCTGTCCCCTTTTGATTTTTTAATTTTAAAAAAGAAAATGTATAGTGAATGAAATTTGAATTAATTAATAGATTTGCTAAGCAATTATTTTTTAATTTATAAAATTGCTTCTAAAAAAGTTTCTTTTTTTTGAATAATTTCTTTCGGGGTGTATCCTAAGGCTTCTATGGATTCAAAAATATGTCCTGCGGCTAAACCTAATATTTCCAATCTTTCTCTTAAGTTCATATTTTTAAAATCATCAGAAATAACTACTAAGTCAATATCACTTTATCTTCGCGCGGGTTACCTTTAGCATATGAACCATAGAGAATAATTTTATCAGAATTAATATTAAATTTTCTTAATTCTTGTTTAAATCTTTCTATTATTTTTTTAATGTCTTGTGCTTTTTTAAGCATTCATGAATCTCCTTAGTTTTAGAAAGATACTCTTCTGCCACGTTTTCAGGATAGGCCTCCAAAATTTTTGAAAAGTCTTCAGGGTATCTGGTAACTATGCTGGCATTATTTATTTTAGCGATAAAATTAAATAATTCTGAAGGGAGTTGTATCTTCCCGATTTAAGCATAAATTCAGCTGTATTTAAATCATATTCTGCGGATTTAATAAAATTATTAGTATCTCTACGCATTTTTTACTCTTTTTTTGATATATTTAGATATTTTAATTTTTAAGTAATTTGCTGTTATTATTTTGGCATTTTTATTATATCATAAATTTAAAGAAAATTACTAAAACGATGCCATCTTTATTTATTTTGCTCCATTTGCTATAATAGTAAAAATCCTTAATTTATTTCCCACTCTCCCTAACCCTCTCCCTCCGAGGGGAGAGGGAATGAGGTATTTAAAATGAAAGAGAAAAAGCAAAACAATATATTAGAATTATTTAAACCTTTTGTCCCTAAGGCAGTGACTTCCAGAATATTAGAAGGAAAGGGAAGCTTACCCAGTGAAAGAAGAGAAGTTACAGTAATATTTTTAGACATAAAAGATTTTACCCATATTACAGAACGTTTAGACCCCGAAGAGGCTATAGATATTTTGAATCAAATATTTCAACCGATCATTAATATTATCTATAAATACGAAGGTTCGATAAATAAATTTTTAGGTGATGGTTTAATGATTGTCTTTGGAACACCGTATTCTCACGAAAATAACCCGGAAAGAGCAGTTAGAGCAAGTTTAGAAATGATGGAATCTATCGAAAGAAATGGTAAAATGGAGATAGATAATAAAAAAATGAAATTAAAAGCGAGTATTGGAATCAATACGGGTTTATGTATTTCAGGTGAAATTGGTTCATCTACAAGAAAAGAATTTACTGTTATTGGCGATACCGTTAATTTAGCTTCTCGTTTACAGGTTAATACTCTACCAGGAGAAATTATGATTGGTGAAAGAACCTATCAAAAGATTAAGGAAAAGTTCATATTTGAGCTTCCTCGTAAATTAAAAATAAAAGGTAAGAAAGATTTAGTAATTGCTTATAAATTAAAAGGTATAAGAAAATAAAAAATACAAAAGATGGATTTCCACTTCCTCGGTAATGACAGAAAGGTATGGAGAATTAATTGTATGTCAGAAAATAAAGACCCATATGGTAAATTAAAAAAACAGCTGTATTTAGCAAGAATAATATTTCATATACCTAATTTTATAAAATTGTCCTTAAGATTGCTTAAAGACAGAAGAGTTCCCTTTTATTTGAAATTATTAGTATACGGAGCAATTGCCTATGTATTATCGCCGTATGATTTAATCCCTGATTTTTTAGTTCCGTTTTTTGGATTTTTTGAAGATATTATTATCGGAATTTTGTGTTTAATTGGTTTAGTTAAGGGCAGCCCACCTGAAGTTGTAGCAGGACATGTAAAAGCAATAGATGCAGAGAATAAACAGAAATATAGGTTTTTTCGTTAATAGAGAGGATAATTAGAAATATGCAAATTGGAATTAAATCTTTAGGGTGTCCTAAAAACTTTGTAGATACTG
>CAZWFH010000141.1:0-4466 GCA_964632105.1 uncultured Atribacterota bacterium | reverse complement strand
CCGGGGATAAGCAGAAAGATTATTCTGATTTTTACAGTAGTTTTCAAGATACTTCTGGCTTCATTCCCTGCAAGCCCCAGGAAATTCTTGATTCCGCAGATTGGTTCTTGTATTCTGCAAGACATAACTTTTTAGATATTGCTCACCTTTTTGAGTACCTTTACCCTGCTCTATCCGAAGGTTTTTACGCCGCCCGACAGAGAGAAAAAGAAGAGCTTAACTGCTTTAACGGAAAAGTAAAAGTAGATCCTGAACAGGTAGACCCCCGTCTTAACCGCGGGTTGATGGTATCAAGTTCCAGATTGGAATTGATTGCCTTTTGCCCTTATCTATATTTTTTAAAATATATCCTGAAAATAAAACCACCCCAAGAGATGATTGAAGACCCGGGTGTATGGTTGGATCCTTCGGAAAGAGGAATTATCTTTCATCAAATTTTCGAGATATTTTATAAAAAGTTAAAAGAAATATCACCGGCTGAAACCTTTATTCCACCATCTTATAAGAATCACTGGCATATCTTAGAAGAGATTGCTCTTTCCCATCTGTTACAAAAAAGAAAAAAATTAGCTCCTCCTAATGATCTGGTTTATCAGCATGAAAGCAAAGAAATATTGGATTCCTGCCGGTTCTTTCTACATTGCGAAGAAGAAAAATATAAAGGAGAAATACCAACTTATCTGGAACTTGCTTTTGGCACCCGGGATAACCAGAACGAGGAATTAGGCAAGAAAGTAAAAGTAGTAAAACTATCCTTGCCCGGCGGTAAGTCAATCAGTTTTCAGGGGAAGATTGACCGTATAGATAAATTAGATGAGAATACTTATCGTATTATTGATTACAAAACCGGGGCCCCTTATGGATTTAGTCGCAGTAAATATTTTCAAAATGGGAAACAGATTCAGCATGCCCTTTATGCCTTATCTCTTAAAAAAATATTAGCTAAAGCCGGAATATCTGCTTTCCCTAAAATCCAAAAAGCGGGCTATTATTTCCCCACATTGAATGGCCAGGGCAGGCAATATTTCTATGGAGAAGAAAGAAGAAATCAGGTATTGGAAATAATCGATTTATTACTTGATATTGTTGCTCAAGGAAATTTTGCCATGATTCAAAAAGCGGATGATTTTATGTGTGCCGATTATCGGGATATCCTGGAACAAAATCAAGTGATGGAAGTAAGCGGAAAAAATGCAAAAAAATATGATGAAGAACCTGCCCTTGATAATCTGAGGAGGCTGCAAGAAAGATATGAGTAATCATTTCCCAAAAGAATTAATTGACCAGAAAGCTCGAGAAAAAATTATTAAAGAAATAAACCGTAATATTTTAGTCGAAGCAAGCGCCGGGTCAGGCAAGACTTCCAGCCTGATTCACCGCATGGCTGCTCTGATTAAATCGGGAAAATTCAAGGTGGATGAAATTGCCGCCATTACCTTTACCAGGAAAGCGGCTATTGAGCTAAAAGAAAGGTTCCAACAAAAAATTGAAGACAGTTTTAGGAAAACAGAAGACGAAAAAGAAAAAGGTTATTTAAGAGAAGCTCTTTCTAATCTGGAACAGTGTTATCTGGGGACTATTCATTCTTTTTGCGCCCGTCTGTTAAGGGAAAGGCCGATTGAAGCCGGACTTGATCCGGAATTTACCGAGCTTGATGACCTTGATGATACTTTATTAAAAGAAGAAGCCTGGGAAAGATATCTGCTTAATCTTAAAATAGAAGAATCCCCTTCTCTGATACATCTGGAAGAATTAGGTATAAAGCCCTCCGAACTTGCGGATTGTTATAAAACGATATGTACTTTTCCGGAGGTTAAGCCTTTTTTTCAGTCATCACCAAAATCGAATTTAAAAGAAGCTGTCAAAGGGATTATATCTTTTAGCGATGAAGCCAGCCAATATATTCCGGATGAAGAACCGAAGATGGGTTATGACAAATTACAGGAAGCAGTCTTAAGCGTAAAGAGGATGAAGGGTTTTTATGATTATATTAAAGAAGATTATAATAAGATAAAATTACTGGAAAATTTTTCCAAATCAGAAAAAGTTACTTTAAACCGATGGACTTCCAAAGAAAAGGCAAAAGAGTACAGAGATTCCCTTGTTTTAGAACTTCAAGAAAAAGTTATTGATCCGACCCTTAAGCAATGGCGCGAATATTGTTATGCCGATACCATCAAATTTGTTCTGCCGGCGGTAGAATATTATCACGAATTACGCCAGAAGGTTTCGATGCTTAATTTTCAGGATTTGCTCTTAAAGACCTCTTGCCTGTTAAGAGATTATCCTGAGGTACGCCAATATTTTCAGCAAAAATATAAATGCCTGCTGGTAGATGAATTTCAGGATACCGACCCTATTCAGGCAGAAATAATCTTTTATCTTACCGGCCAGGATGTTTATGAAAAGAACTGGCAGAAATTAATACCACGCCTGGGTTCCTTATTTGTAGTAGGAGACCCACAGCAGTCCATTTACCGATTTCGCCGGGCTGATATAGCCATTTATAATCTGGTAAAGGGGTTGATTGAAAAAAGCGGAGGAGAGGTTTTAAAATTACAGGCTAATTTCCGCTCATTATATTCTATCGGTTCTTATCTCAATCCCATATTTGAAGAGTTATTTTCAAGCGGTCAGGAAAAATTTCAGGCCGTATATTCACCGATTCAGACCGTTTGGGAGGATAATCCTCAATATCTTTCCGGGGTAAAACAGCTGATTGTTTCCAAAGAGAGCAATAAAAATAATACTATCAGGCAGGATGCCCAATCTATTGCCAGAGTAATTCACGATATGGTTGGTAAGGGATTTAAATTAGTGCGGACAGAAGAAGAGAAAAAGGCGGGGGCTTCTACATCAGCCACCTATAAGGATTTTATGATTCTTTTACGCTACAGAAGCAGGATGGATATCTATGCCCGCACTCTGGCAGAATACGGAATACCTTTTACAGTTTCAGGTTATGCCTCTTTAAATGAATCTCAGCAGATAAAAGAGCTGTTAAAGCTATTTCGCTTGATGAGAGATATAGAAAATCAGGTGCTTATTGTCGCTGTCTTGCGGGGAATATTCTTTGGATTTTCTGATGATGATTTATACCAGTTTAAAAAAGCAGGCGGTGAATTTGATTTTTATGAAAAAATACCGGAAAAACTAAATCCCAAACTACAGGAGAATTTTGATAAAGCTTTTTGCCGGTTAAGGCAATTTCATCTGTGGACTCAAAAACTGCCGCCGGTTACGGCTATGGAAAAGATTATTATTGATTCAGGACTATTGTCCCATTCCTGTTTAGAGGGCTACAATCTAAATAAATGCGGGGAGCTTTATTTCATTCTGGAGAAATTAAGGAAAGCAGAGGGGGGAGAAGTTATAGGGTTTGCCTTAATGGTAGACCAATTAGAAAAAATGCTGGAAGCCGGGATCGAAGAGGAGCTGGATATACTGACCGAAGAAAATACTGTCCGGATTATGAATTTACATAAAGCCAAAGGACTGGAATCCCCGGTGGTATTTTTAGCCATTCCTTATAATCCCACTACCCATGAACCAACTTATTATATTGAAAGGATGGGGCAGGAACCGTATGGTCATTTTTTAGTGTGTCGTTCTAATACTTACAATAAAGGGAAAGAGAAGCGGCTGGCTCAACCCAAAAATTGGGAGGATTATTGCCAGCTTGAGGTATCTTATAATGAAGCAGAAGATATCCGTCTGCTCTATGTAGCGGCCACCCGGGCAAAAAATCTCCTGGTTATCAGCAGTTTAAACCATAAAAGTAATAAGAGCAATCCCTGGCTGCCTTTATTGAAAAATATTACAGAGGAAATGAACATTACAGTTCCGGAAGCAGGATTGCCCGAGGTAAAAGAAAAAGAAAAGAAAGAAGAATCTTTGCTTGATGATTATAAGGAGATTCAAAAAGAATGCGGGCAATGGATGAAAGATTTATCAAAAAGCAGTTATTATGAAAAAAAACCGACTGATTTTAAAGATGAAGAGAAACACCGAAAGATTGCCACGGTTGATGTCGGCGGAACAGCCTGGGGAAGTGCCGTTCATAAAATTTTTGATTATTTAATCAAAGAAGACCCCGATGAACAGTTATTGTCTTTACATATAGAAAAAGCCCTGGAGAAACAGGGGATATCTCTAAAGAGAAAAGAGGAATTGGCGGGGATTATCCGGAAATTTAAAAAGAGCGATTTATATCAGCGCCTGAAAAAAGCAGAACTTAAATATAGCGAAGTCCCCTTTACCATAAATATTGAACCCGCTCATCCTCTTTATGCCGAATTAGCAGGACAGGATTCCCGCCCGGTTATTCTATCCGGAACTATTGACCTGGTCTTTAAAGAAGCCGATGGCTGGGTGGTAGTGGATTATAAGACTGACCGACCAAAAAACGAGAAGGATTATCCTAAATTAGCCGAGGTCTATCAAAAGCAGATTGCTATTTACAGCCA
>CAZWFH010000140.1:0-4473 GCA_964632105.1 uncultured Atribacterota bacterium | reverse complement strand
CAATAATGATATCCGGTTCTGCCTGGGCAACAAATTCCGGACTTATTTTTTTCCAAAAAGAAAGATCAGCAGCTATATTTTGCCCCCCGGCTAAAGTTATCAGTTCATTAAATAGTGTGCCTGCTCCCGGGGTAAAGATAGTCTCAAAAGTGCTTCCGACAAATATTTTAGGGCGGGCAGAAATAGGAATTTTTGAAACTTTGGATTTAATTATATTAACCCTTTGTGTCAGATTGTCTATTAACAAAGAATCTTTATCAGATATTCCGCAAACATTTGCTATCATTTCTACACTCTTAAAAGTATCTTCAAGGGTCAAAGGTTCAAGAACTATGGTATTTAGTCCTAGTTCTCGCAAGCGTGGGATTTCTTTTAATTGGAATCCGGCATAAGCTAAAATAAGGTCCGGATTTAAAGAAATAATTTTTTCAAAATTCAAGGGAGATATTTCTCCGATTTTTTCAATATTTTTAGTTTCTTCCGGGAAATTGCAATAGTTTGTTATTCCTACAATTTTTTCCTGAAGTCCTAAGTCAAATAATATTTCGGTATTACTGGGGGCAGTTGAAATAATACGCTGAGGTTCTTGGGGGATAGTAACTGCTGTTCCGGTGTCATCGATTATGGTTAAAGGATAATTAACTGTATTTGCTGAACCCATTAATAAAAAAAGATTTAATGTAAATAATAAAAAAGTAAATACTAAAATATACTTTTTAAAAATATTCATAAATGGCCTCCTTTAATTCCTTAATTAGTTGATTAGATAGTTAGATTAAATAATTAACATCATTTTATGTTTTTTAATTTATTTATTTTATAAACAAAAATAACACCCCCTTTTCCACGAAGAAGTGATTTGTTTGTCTAAGCAGATAGGTCTCCTGGCTCAGGGGTCAATCTAATCGCTGTGCCTTCCCATTTATCACTTTTTGATAAGTGTTTAACAGTGGCCTATTACAGCTTTCGTCTCCCATTACAGTAGCGGGACTGCGGTGGATTTTCACCACTCTTCCCTTAATCTGCTTATCTTTAAATATTTAATTTTCAATCAACAAAATTATAATACATTAGCTGAAAAATTACAATATATTTTGCAATTATTGTTTCTATTGTTTCTATCTTTTCTTTCTCTTTCTTCACTCGATACTCGATACTATATACTCGATACTGTTTTGTTAGTGTAAACTTTAGTGGGGTAGTTAGATAGAAAGAAGAATGTTACTTTTTCTATCTTTTTTAGCTCTTTCTCTTTCTTATTTTCTCAACTCGATACTCGATACTGTTTTAAAATGTGTTTTTTATTAATTATTTTGGTATAATAATTTTAAATGTTTTGGACTTATAAGTGTAGGAGGTCAATTGATAAGATGATAAAAGGTCTAATCCAGGTTTATACCGGTGATGGGAAGGGCAAAACTACCGCTGCCTTAGGTTTAGCTCTCAGGGCAGCAGGCAGGAATATGAAAGTGCTGATAGTTCAATTTATGAAAAAATGGGATTATGGAGAACTTCATTCGGTTAAATTAATTTCCAATATTACTTTAAAAACCTTTGGCACTAAAGAATTTGTCTATAAAGGGAAAGCAAAAAAGATAGATTATGAGGAAGCTGAAAAAGCCTTTTCTTTTGGTGCAGAGGGGATGCAAAGCGGCGATTATGATATAGTAATATTTGATGAACTCAATATGGCACTTTATTATGAGTTATTAGATTTAAAAGAAGTTGTCGAAAAGTTAAAAGGGAAACCCGACGAAGTAGAAGTAGTTATCACCGGAAGAAAAGCACCAGAAGAGATAATAGAAATTGCCGATTTAGTTAGCGAGATGAAAGAGGTTAAGCACCCTTACCAAAAAGGGATAGAAGCGAGAAGAGGAATTGAATATTAAAAAAGAGAAATTAAATAATTTACGAAAAATATTATCTGAAATGGGAAGTGTTTTGATTGCTTATTCGGGAGGAGTGGACAGCACTTTTTTATTAAAAGTAGCCCGAGAGCAATTAGGGGACAAAGTTACTGCGGTAACTGTAAAGTCAGAAATTCACCATCTTGGCGAGATAACTGTTGCAAAGAAGATTGCACAAAAATTTAAAGTGAAGCATCTGTTTATGGATATTGATATTTTATCGAATAAAGAATTTGTCAATAATCTTCCCGAGAGATGTTATATTTGCAAAAAAGAAATATTCAGCCGAATAAAGGAAATGGCTAAAGAACTTAATTTGAATTTTGTGGTAGATGGTTCTAACTATGATGACCTTAGCGATTATCGTCCGGGGATGAAGGCGGTTAGAGAATTAGAAATAAGAAGTCCTTTACAAGAAGCTCTTCTTGGCAAAGATGACATTCGTCTTCTTTCTAAAGAAATGAATTTACCTACCTGGAACAAGCCTTCTAATTCCTGTCTGGCTACTAGGATTCCTTATCAAGATGAGATAACTTTAGAGAAGTTGAAAAGAATAGAAAAGGCGGAAGATTTTATTCATAATCTGGGGATTAAGCAAGTAAGAGTAAGACATTATAATAATTTGGCAAAGATTGAACTAGGGGAAAAAGACCTTCTATTTTTAATGGAAGAAGATTTAAGAAAAAAGATAATCGATAAATTAAAACAATTAGGATTTATCTATATTACCCTTGATTTGCAGGGATACCGAACCGGGAGTATGAATGAAGAATTAAATGAGAAAGCTGAGGACTGATTAATGAATAAAAAAGAGATTGAGAAAATATTACAGCAATTTAAATCCGGTCAGATAGAAATAAAAGAGGTATTAGAGAGGTTAAAGCATTTCCCTTATGATGACCTGGGTTTTGCCAAAATAGATAGCCAGAGGCAATTAAGAAAAGGCTTTCCGGAAGTTATTTTTTGTCAGGGTAAAACCCTGGAGCAGATAACTAAAATTGCAAAACGAATAAAGGAAACCAAAGGTAAAATTGTTGCAACCCGAGCTGCCCCCGGGGTATATCAGGAGATTAAAAAGACTATTCCGGAAGTAACTTACTTTAAAGAGGCCAGAATTGTTGCAGTAGAAGAAAAGAAGAAAATCAGCTCTAAATTTATTTTAGTAGTCAGCGGTGGTACTGCCGATATTCCCGTAGCCGAAGAAGCCGCAGTTATTGCTGAATTGATGGGCAATAGAGTGGAACGCCTTTATGATGTTGGGGTAGCAGGTCTTCACCGACTTTTAACAAATTCAAAAAAATTGTTAACCGCCAATGTTTTAATCGTGGTAGCGGGAATGGAAGGGGCTCTTCCCAGCGTAGTAGGAGGATTGGTAGACAAACCTATAATTGCCGTTCCCACCAGTATAGGTTACGGGGCGAGTTTTAATGGGTTGTCTGCTCTATTAACCATGCTTAACAGTTGTGCTCCCGGTTTAGCGGTAGTAAATATAGACAACGGTTTTGGAGCCGGCTATATGGCAAGTCTAATTAACCAGTTAAACGAGGTGAAGGAATGAAGATTGCCTATTTTGATTGTTTTTCCGGCATCAGCGGGGATATGACAGTCGGTGCTCTGCTTGATGCGGGATTAAAAATAGAAACATTAGAAAAGGAATTAAAAAAATTAGGTCTTTCCGGTTATCAATTAGAGGTAAACAAAGTAGCAAAAAAGGGTATTTTTGCCACTCAGTTTAAGGTAAAGATAAAGGAAGGAGGAGTGGAGAGAAGGTTTAAAGATATTTTAAGCATCCTTGAAGAGAGCAAATTAGATGAAGAGATTAAAAAGAAAACCAAAAAAATATTTTTTAATATAGCTCAAGCTGAATCTAAAATTCATCAGAAAGATATAGATAAAATCCATTTTCATGAAATTGGAGGACTGGATAGTATTATTGATATTACCTCTGCAGTTATAGGAATAAAAACTTTAGGAATAGAAGAAATACATTCTTCCGCCCTGCCTGTGGGGAAGGGTTTTGTTAAATGTGCTCATGGTGTTATCCCGGTTCCTGCCCCGGCTACTTTAGAATTATTAAAGAATATCCCAACTTATAGCGGGGGGATCGAGAGCGAGATGATTACCCCGACGGGGGCAGCAATTATCGGCACCTTGGCTAAAAGTTTTGGAGAAAGGCCTTTGATGAAAATAGAAAGGATAGGATATGGAGCCGGAGAGAAAGAATTTACTATTCCCAATCTTTTAAGGATGAGTATTGGTGAGAAGATATTAAAAGATGAGAATTTAAAAGATGATTATGTTAACGATGAAGCTGTATTGATAGAGACCAATATTGATGATATGAACCCGGAATTTTATGATTATATTATGGACCAATTATTTTCTCAAGGGGCTTTAGATGTATTTTTAACTCCTATCCAAATGAAAAAGAACCGTCCTGCCCATATGCTTAGCATTATTGTATATGAACAAAATCTTAAAGAAATACTGGAAGTATTATTTTCCGAATCCACTACCTTAGGGGTAAGGATAAGAGAAATAAAAAGATTGAGACTGGCTCAGCAGA
>CAZWFH010000139.1:0-4503 GCA_964632105.1 uncultured Atribacterota bacterium | reverse complement strand
TTTTTATCCTGGGAATAGGGCAAAAGAGTACTTTTAAATAAGGGGTGGCAATAAATATAATTCTCTATCTGTCCTCTAAAGTTTAAAACCATCTGTCTGGTATAGGAACTTAATTCTTGATTTGCCCTTATATATAGATCACTTTCCGCTTCCTTTACTTGAAAAGGGATTAAATCCTTTCCTTCAATTAAATTTCGATATTTCCTTTCTTTATATTCTATTTTGTTAGTTTGAGGAAAAACCATTGCTTTTCTTCTCGCTTACTTTAATTCTTTTTAAAAAGTGACTTTGATTGCCTGTAAAGGACAAGCCTCTACACAATTACCACAAACAATACACTTTTCGTAATCAAACTTTAACTTAAAAGTTTCTTTATCTAAAGATAATACGCCGGTCGGACAAATAGAGACACAAGCCCCGCAATCAATACATTTCTTCTCATCCCATATTACCTCTTGCTCTAATAGTTCAATCCTTACACCCATCTGACTGACAAAGTTTAAGCCTTCTTTTATCTGCTCATCCTCTCCTTTGAGTTCTAAAACTAATTTTCCCCCTAAACTTGGTTTAAATTTTGCCTGCAAAATATTTACCCACAAGTCATAATCTTTTATCAACTGATAGGTTACAGGTCTCTCAACATTTTGAGGAGAAAATGTAAAAATTACTCTCTTGCTTAACATTTAAATCATTCCTTTACATTTTATTCTGTCATTGCGGAACAAATCAAGCATGCCCCAGCGAAAGCAGGGGAAGCAATCCCTTGATTTGTAAGGGCTTGAGATTGCTTCGCTATTGCTCGCAAGGACAAATCATTCTAACATTATTAAGAAAATACTTGCTACTTATAAAGTAAATTAGTGACCGAATTTATCCGTCCCATTTTTATTGCTGATTCGTTAAATCAAACCACCTACAGAACAAGGTAATTTTTATATAATTTAATTATTTTTTAATAATTTATTTTCTTCTAATGAATTTCTAATAATGGTTTAAACTTACTTTCCTGCGGAAATTTCTGGATAGGTTCCTGTAATAAAAACTTCCCTCTTAATATTTCTTCTTTTAATCTTTGGGCAATTTCCCGAGCTTTAGCATAACTGGAAAGGGGAGAAGTGGGAACATTTTTCCCCCGAATAGTAATATTCCCCTCCCTCAGTTGCTTATAATTTATCCTGCCCAAAGAAGGCTTTTTTAAATGAGGAAAACTATAGTCAATTATTTCAGTCCATATATCTTCATCTTTTACAGATACACTTTTCATTATTTCACTATTTAAAATGGGAATTGGAATTCCTATGCCTACCACCAAAGTCACTCCGTACCCTTTAAAAGTTGCCGCACGAATATAATCTGTGCTCATCTCTTTTAAATCCCCAATTACTGCTAAAGTTCCTCCTTTATAGATGACTTTGCCTTCTTCGTTTTTTGGCATTTGAGGATAAAATTGTGTTCCTTCCCAAGCTATATAACCTTGTGTTCCCCCTAAAAAGATGCGAGTTCCGATACCGATAGTTCTAAATTGAGGGTCATTAAGTAAAGGGCTCAATTGGCCACTGGTACAATAATTTGCATTTCCTATATTGGGAAGCAAGATCCCCATATAGGTATATATTTTTCTTTCAGAAGTATTCACTGCCACATTATAATTTTGATAACCATTTCGAGGATTAAATAAAATTGCTTGATTTATACTTTTCTTAGTGATATAAGTTTCTATTTCCCGTCGTGGATAGCAATCTGTACCCTGGGATATAGCCTTCAGTTTAATCCTTTTCCCTGAAATTAAATCTTCGATTACATGCGCTCCTCCATATTTCATCCCTTGGTATTCAGAAAGCTGAGTAGCTCCTAAATAAACATCTACAGCAGCTAATCCTGCATAAGCTTCAACATTGTTTAACCAAACTTTTTGCATTCGGATAGGAGGATCACTATGTCCGAAATTAATTATTGCCCCTGATGAGCACATTGGTCCAAAAGTACCGGTAGTAACCACATCAATTTCTTCCGTAGCCTTTTCTATACCTTTTTCCTCAACTAGAGGAATAATTTCTTCTGCAGTTATTATTACAGCCTTACCGCTTTTAATTTTGGTATTAATTTCTTTAAAAGTTCTTTTTATGGTCAAAAGATAACCCTCCTACTTCACCCTCTACTTATTTTTTATCTGTAGGGAAATTACGTTTAACATTTTTTCAGTTGCTTTTATAGCTGCTAAAACTTGATCAGGGTTAATCCCTTTGGTAATAAAAGTTTTATGATTTTGCCAACCCCAGGTAATGGTGCACTGCACTAAGGCATCTGTTTTTCCTCCTGGAGGTATATTAACCGTATAATCCAAAAGAGTTGGCAACGGATAATCTATTTTTTTTGCTATTTTTCTAATGGCATTCATAAATGCATCATATCCCCCATCTCCTTGGGCACTCTCTTCTAATTCTACCTCTTTATTCTTTCCTTTATCTTTATACAGCAATTTAACTACAGCAATAGGCTTCAATTCCATACTGGTTACTATATTGCATAATTCCAATTTAAAGGTCTTTTCTTGAGGTGTTTCCAAAACATCTGAAATAATATAAGGTAAATCCCCCGCTGTAATAGTTTCTTTTCTATCGCCAAGTTCAATAATTCTCTCTAGCACACGTTTTTTTTGTGTTTTAGTAAGTTCAATGTCAATTTCCTCTAAATTATATTCTAAATTAGATTTTCCACTTAATTTACCCAAAGAATACTGCCTCTTACGGTTAAATCGTTCAGGAAAAAGAGAGGTAACATAAAGATTACCCTTTTTATCTCCATCAGCATGAATCCCAGCGGTCTGTGTAAAGACATTAAAACCAGATATGGGTTTGTTAAAAGCTATTCGTTGTCCAGAAAAAGCTTCAACTGTTTTACTGAGATAAAATAAGTGTGTTTCTTTAATTCCTGTTTTAATTTTAAGAAAATCGTGAAGCCCAACCACCACTTCCTCTAAGGGAGCATTTCCCGTACGTTCACCCATACCATTAACTGTACAATGTATTCCTTTTATCCCTGCTTCTACGGCTATTAAACTATTTGCCGTGGCTACACCATAATCATTGTGGGCATGAAAATCAAAATGAAGATTAGGATATCTTGCTAAAATTTCTTTAATAAATTCATAAACTTGGGAAGAATAAAGAATTCCAAGTGTATCAGGTAACATAAAGCGTTTTATCGGTTCTTCTTGAAGACTATTTAAAAGATAGTAAACGTAATCTCGAGAATTAACCATTCCCTGAGACCAATCTTCCAAATATATATTACAAGTAATCCCTTTTTTGTTAGCATATGCGACAGTTTCTTTTATATCTTGAGCATGCTGTTCTTTGGTCTTTCTTAGTTGATTTTTTAGATGATTCATCGACCCTTTGCTAAGGATATTCATTACTTTTCCACCAAAATTATAAATCCAATCGACCGATTCTGTCTTGTCTACAAATCCTAAAACCTCTATTCTTTCCACACAGTTAGCCTTTTTAGCCCAATCGATTATTTCGGCTACAGATTGTTCTTCTCCTTTACTCACTTTAGCACTGGCAATTTCAATTCTATCTACTTTTACATCTTCCAGTAAAATCTTGGCAATAGTTAATTTCTCCTGGGGAGAATAGCTCACACCCTTCATTTGTTCTCCGTCTCTTAAAGTAGTATCCATTATTTCTATTTTCTTGCTCATCTTCAATCACTTCCTTTTAAATTAGTCGTCAGTGAATAGTCTTTAGTTTCAAATACAATTTTTTAGTTTTAAGTTATTAATTACAGCTAAAAACTTAAAGCGCAAAACCATAATTTAAAATTCAAAACTTTTTTCTATCGTATTGGATATTGCTTATTACGGATAAGCTTTCCTTTTTGTCATTCTGATTCCTGAATTCTGTCTTCTGACTTTTATTCTCTTCACGAGATACGATTCACGAGATACGAATTTGCAACCAAGTAACTAACTAACCAGCTAACCATGAGTATTTGAAACTGAATTATATGCCATTCTATTTACTGCCTTAAGATAAGCCCTTATACTGGCCTCTAAAGTATCAGTACTTGTACTCCTACCTGTAAAGATATTTCCTTCCTCATCCCTTATCTTTATGGTCGCCTCTCCTTGAGCATCTTTTCCTTTAGTTAAAGCCCGCACATTGTAATCTACTAATTTTACCTTAAATTTGGTAATGCGATCTATTGCCTTAAAAGAAGCATCTACCGGGCCGTCTCCACAAGCTGCATCTTCAAATTTTTTATCCTGGTATAATAATCTTACTGTGGCGGTTGGTAAAGTGCTATTACCGGTATTTATATGAAAATAATCCAATCTAAAGGTCTCTGGGATTTTCCCTATTATCTCTTCAGATACAATAGCCTCTAAATCTTCAATAAAAATTTCTTTCTTTTTATCTGCCAATCTCTTAAATTCTTCAAACACTTCATTTAATTTTTCTTTATCTAAAGTATAACCCATCTCTTCTAACTTCTTCT
>CAZWFH010000138.1:0-4518 GCA_964632105.1 uncultured Atribacterota bacterium | reverse complement strand
TCCAGATTCCTGTCTGTAGATGTAGCGGCTGCCCGAAGGGCTCAAGCTCGTTTTTTGCTTGTAGCCCAAAAGAAGCCCCCAGCTCCTGCTGGGGGAGTTTCATTATTGCCAATGAAGCAAATGCCTCGGCTGTTAGTGAAAGGGAATTTATTTATCCTAAAATAAATAATAATGAAAGAATTAAATTCATTTAATATGAATTTTAAAGATAAAGGATATTAAATAATACATTATTTTAGCACCTAATGAAAGAAAAGATAAAAGAATAAATTTAATAAACAAAGATTAAAGAGCAGGTGTTTTATGGTTTATCTTTTAGGACTTGATATCGGCACCAGTGGGGTAAAAGCTCTATTAGTGTCCCCAGAAGGTAAGATTATTTCCAGTAAAACAGAATCATATCCCTTAGCGACTCTCCACTCTGGCTGGGCAGAACAATCTCCCTATGATTGGTGGGAAGCCACTGTAAAAGTAATAAGAAAAACAATATCTAATATTCCTATTGATTCCCGCGAGATTAAAGGAATAAGCTTATCCGGACAGATGCATAGCTCAGTCTTCCTTAATAAAAAGATGGATGTCATTAGACCGGCCATCCTCTGGAGTGATACCCGTACCTCAGAACAATGTAAAGAGATTTATACTAAAGCAGGAGGATTGGATCAGCTAATCCATTATGTATCTAATCCCGCCCTGGAGGGATTTACTGCTCCTAAGATATTATGGTTAAAAGAGAATGAACCAGAGAATTACGAAAAGGTTAAATATATTCTTTTGCCTAAAGATTATATTCGCTACCGACTAACCAATGAGCTATTTACCGACGTCTCTGATGCTGCCGGTACTCTATTGTTTGATGTAATAAAAAAGAGATGGTCTACCGGCCTACTAAAAAAACTGGAGATTGACCCAGGTTTACTCCCCCCGGTACTTAACTCCTTTGACCCAGCGGGCAAGATAACTAAAAATGTAGCTGAGCAAACCGGATTAAAATTTAAAACTCCGGTAGTTGCCGGAGGAGCTGATAATGCCTGTGGAGCAGTGGGAAGTGGAATAACAGAAGAAGGAAGGGTAATGGTTAGTATCGGCTCCTCAGGGGTAGTCTTAGCCCAGACCAATAATCCTCAAGCTGATCAAGAAGGCAGAATACACCTATTTAATCATGCCTGCCCTAATAGCTGGTATATGATGGGGGTAATGCTATCAGCAGGTATGTCCTATGAATGGTTAGAGAAAAAGTTATTTAACCATAGATTAAGTTATGCTAAATTAGATCAATTAGCAGAAGAGATAGAGCCTGGTAGTGAAGGATTGATCTTTTTACCTTATCTTTATGGAGAGAGGACTCCCCATAATGATGCTAACGCTCGAGGGGTATATTTTGGTATTTCCGGTAAACACGACCAAAGACATTTTGCAAGATCTGTCTTGGAAGGAGTAGCCTTTGCTTTAAGAGATTCTCTGGAGTTAATCAAAGATAAAGGGGTTAAAATTAAAGAGATAAGAGCTATCGGAGGGGGAGCAAAAAGCAGGATATGGCAGCAGATATTGGCTGATATCTTAGGTGAAGAGATAAACCTACTGAATATAGAGGAAGGACCGGCCTTTGGAGCAGCTTTAATTGCCGGAGTAGGTGTTGGTACATATAGTAGTTTTGCAGAAGCAGTGAATAGAATTATTAAAGTTGAAAAGACTATCGTTCCCAGGATTAAAAACACCGGAAGATATGAGTATTATTATCAATTATATAAGAAATTGTATTATAGTTTGAAAGATGATTTTAGAGGGCTTAAAGAACTAAATGGATATCCTTAGCAAAATTTATTAAAGCAAATCAATTTATAATCTTAAAAATGAACAAAATTTACTTCTTCAGGAATGCCCTTTAAACGCACGGAGAGGGCCTTTTTTGAGGTCTCAATTTTCTAAAAATTGGGCACCACTTTACTACCCTGATTTTGGGGTATTTTCGCTTCTACAAAATCTTAAAGACCTTATAAATAGCCACTTTCAGATTTTACAACCCCAATATTTTAGCTAAAAAAAACTAATTTTTGAGGGGTAAAAGTATAGGTTAAGGCAAAATTTGCTCATATAAGCAAAATCTCGCATTCTTTTCTTGAAACCCTTTGTTTATAAGGCTTTCCCGCCCTCTATTTTCCCATATTTTTTCATATATAGGCTGTTAGAGGTAGTTATTATTAGCCTTTTTTGGTAATGGGGAGTATGCAATACATCACTTCTGAAACCGATAATTGAATATCATGTAAAAATGATTGACTTATTTATAATATATTGTATACTTATAAGTATAATACTTTAAAGTATACTATTTGGAGGGTATTATGTTTGTCAATAGAATTGAGGAATTAAATTACTTAGAAAGATTACAGAAGGAACAGAGTGCCCGTTTTATAATTATGTATGGGCGTAGAAGGATTGGCAAGACTGAATTGCTCAGACAATTTTCTAAAGATAAAAAACACCTCTTTTTTTCCTCGGACCTCTCTTCTGAACAAGAACAGTTAAAACAGTTTAGTGAAAAGATATTTCAGTTAACCGGAGAATCGTTTTTACAAATCCAACCCTTCGGCTCATGGGAAGCTTTATTAAGATATATCTTTGACCATTTAGTCTTAAAAATGCCTTTGATTATTATCGATGAATTTCCCTATTTATGTATTAGTAATCCGGCACTCCCCTCTATCTTACAGAAAATATGGGATGAAAAAGGAAAAGAGAGTAATATTTTCCTTATTCTGTGTGGCTCTTCTTATATGAGATTTATGGAAAAGGAAGTCCTGGGGAGCAGGAGTCCTTTATTTGGCAGGCGTACTGGGCAGATTGCCTTACATCCACTATCTTTTAAAGACCTAAAGTTATTTTTCCCCCGCTATTCTGAAGAGGATAGGGTTTTTGCCTATAGTATACTCGGCGGTACACCTGCATATCTCCAACGATTCAGTGACCATAAAACCATAGAGCAAAATGTAAAAGAGGAAATTTTAAACAAAAATGGTTTTCTTTTTAGTGAACCTCGTTTTTTATTAATAGAAGAATTGCGTGAACCGGCTATATATTTCTCTATTCTAAAAGCAATTGCCTTTGGCAGGACCCGGCTAAACGAGATAGTACAGGAAACCGGGATTAGCTACCCACATAAAGTTAATAAATATCTTAGTGTTTTAAGAGAATTACGCATAGTAAAAAGAGAAGTTCCAATTACAGAAGATAAACCACATAAATCAAGAAAAGGTATTTATCTCCTTAATGATCCCTTCTTCCGTTTTTGGTTCAGATATGTTTTTCCTAATATGAGTTATCTTGAGGAGGGGGATCTTAATTATGTTTGGGAAGAAAAAATAAAACCCTCTTTAAATAGTTTCACCGGATTTATCTTTGAGGATATTTGTTTACAAAGATTGAAAAATCTAAATAGAAAAAATATGCTTCCTTTTAAAGCCAGAAGTATAGGGCGCTGGTGGAACAATAAAGAAGAGATTGATATTGTGGCTTATGATAATCAACAATCTTTTATCTTTGGAGAATGTAAATGGAAAAATAAAAGTGCTGGTCTAAATGAGTTATCTGATTTAGAAAGAAAAGCCGATAGTTTTTTTGATGTAAAACAAAAATACTTTGCTTTATTTTCTAAGTCAGGCTTTAGTGAAGAATTAAAAAATCTATCCAACCAAAGAAAAGATATCCTTCTTTTTGATTGACGGGAAAGAAAAAGTTATGTCAAGTTTTAACACTTAACATAACTTTTTTTAGAATTAGAATAATAATAGGGGCAACAGGTCCCTATTTTCTATTAAAAAAAGAAAAAGAGAGAAATAGAAAAACTAATTTTTAGCTAAACAAGGGAGGTAAATATATATAAAATTAGATGATTATCAGTTTTTAAAGGTAAAAATAGCAAGTCTCTAAAACGCAGAAAACATAAGGGTTTCTGCGTTTTTTTGTTATATAGGATAGTGATAGTGCTTCTAAAATAAGGAGAAAATAAGGCAAAAAAGGGCTAAAAGTTGTATTTTTAGCAGTCTGAAAGCCTTACAATATAAGGCTTTCAGAGAAATATCGCCGTAGAAGCGTTTATTGAGGTGGGGTAGGGGTGATTTCATATTTTTTAAAATAGGCGCTTAAAATGGCTTAAAATGGCTTATTTTTAGATGTGGGTGAAAAGCCTTATTTTATAAGGGGTTGAGTTAGTTTTGGTAGAAGAAGAAATTTCTAACTATTATAAAAAAGAGGAATTTTAAGAGTTTTATAGAATATATATATAAACAGTATTATAATTAAGAAAATAATTTACGATTGTAAAGGCTATATATAGAAAAAAAGTAATGGATTTTTACTAATATTAAGGGGAGTGGGCGAATTGAAAAATTTAGAACTATCCCGAATATTTGACCAGATTGCCAGGATGTTAAAGATTAAAGGAGAAAACCCTTTCAAGATTAGAGCTTATGAAAAGATAACTTTGGTTTTAGAGAATTTACCCATTGATATAGAAAC
>CAZWFH010000137.1:0-4519 GCA_964632105.1 uncultured Atribacterota bacterium | reverse complement strand
ATGTTATTATTATAGCAGACTTTCTATGTGTCCAGCTAATCGGGTACAGACCACAATTGTTACCTTTCGCTTCAGAAATACAATTACTGGGATTAGTATTTGCTACAGATGAAAGTATGAATTGTGCTTTAATTGAGCCAGTGTCAAGAATAAGAGAAACAATTGAAGTAGCCAAAAAAGAACCCAAAAATATGGATTGCTGGTTTCCACTAAATTGAGAAAATTTTTAAAAACTTATAACAATATTAAAAAGTTTAACTTATTAACTTAATTAAGAAGCTAAAATATTTAACTTCACTAAAAAGTTTTTACTATAGTATTAAATCCAAAAGGAGTCATTTATGAAAAAGGAAGAAAAAAGTTCTAACAAATGCCCGATTTGCGGAAGACCAATACATAAAGAATCAAAACATTGTATTTTCCATGCAAGTGCAGAGGAGAAAACTGAAGAAGAATTTAAGAATGCTCTCAAAAAATTAATAGAAGAAATTAAAGTAAACAACCCACCCGCTAAGCAGGTGGCTTTAAGAAGCCTCTAAAAGAGGCTTAAATCTTATTAGCTACTATTTTTTTCTTTTCTCTTTTTTTCTCTTGATACCTTATATATCTTCTAAACTATTCGTTCAAATCGATATTTCTTATATAATGTTCCCAATTTCAAAAAATATTTACCTAACACATATTCCTCTAATGGTAAAACCGTTTAACCATTACCACCTTCAAAGAAGGTGGTTTTTTAAGGTGAAATAAAAAATATAGTTTATGATTTTATGGGTTTTGTTTTTATAGGGAATAATGATTTTGTAAAAGATTATAATTTGAAGCAATTTAATAATCTGGTTCGTTTTGATAGTGCAATTTTTCATGGAAAAACTAGTTTCAGCGGAATTACTTTTAATGACTATGCTATTTTTATGAGGACAACATTTCATGGAGACGCCGAATTTATTGATGTAAATTTTCAATGTGATGCTATTTTTAATTATGCCAATTTTAATAAAGTTCACTTTAATGCTACAAATTTTAAATGGAATGCAATATTCAATGAATCTAGTTTCAAATGGGCTTTTTTCCCGCTAGTAAATTTTTATGGTAAAGCACAATTTGGAGATTTAAAAAAGTTAGAGCGAATGCATTTTACAGAAGCAAAATTTTCCTCAGGTATCTCTGCATTATTTGGGTTTAAGGAAGGTAAAGCTACATTTAATGGCACTTTGTTAGAAAATATATCATTATCCCTTAAGTTGGGAAAAGATGCCACGATTGACTTTAAAAATACTAGATTGAGCAATACTAATATAAAGCGAAAGGATTTAGAGTATCATATTATGCAGGAGAATGAAGGAGATTATATTCAGGCTAAAGAAATTTATCTTCTCATTAAGAATAATTTTCATTCAATCGGGAGATATGATGATGAAAGTTGGGCTTTTAAGCAGGAAAAGGATATGGAAAGGAAATCTTATTCACTTTATTTTTTTAAAAAAGATTTAAAAAAGAAAAAGGAGGAAAAGTCTCATTTCTTAAAATGGATATGTAGTAAAAATTTCAAGAACTGGATAGTATCTGGTTTTTGGAATATGATTTACGGTTACGGAGAGAGACCTTGTAATGTTATAAAAACAGCGGTAGCGATAATACTTATATTTGCTTTATCTTTTAGTTTTATAGGCCTTGGGAATCCCGAAATAATTGAATTAAAAGGAACAGCCATTCACCAAAAATCTGGAAATACGGTTGATTTAGTATCTAAAGGATTATTGAAAAATAATGTAATAAGAAATTTTCCTGATAGTCTTTATTTTAGTACAATTACTTTTACCACTTTAGGCTATGGTGATTTTAGGCCGCTAGAAGGATGGGGAAGAATATTGGCCGGTTCAGAAGCTTTTATTGGTGCTTTTATGATGGCACTTTTCGTTTATACCTTTGCAAGGAGAACAGGGGGAAGATAAATTTGGATAGAATTAGATTACAGAAATGTTATGGTAGGTTAAAAGGATTAAAAGGTATTGTACTGGCAGATGACTATATAGCAATTGAATTAATTAATGATTATAATTCAATAGTTGATGAAGTTCAAAAAACTGTAAGTGAAGATTTAAAAATATTTAAAGTAACAGGTTATAAACTAATAAAAGGAGATTATGATTCAACTTTTAGTAATCATTTAATAAACAAATTATATCAATTCATTCCATTTTTAGAATATGGATATAAATTATCAGAAGAAATAATTGAAATTGGTTCAATTTATAATTCGATTAAAGATGAAGAGTTGAAAAACAGATGCGCAGATATTTTAACTGCTTCAGCTAATTTTGATAGAGTTATTAATCAAGCAAGTCAAGTGCTTGAGGATAGAATCAGAACAAAATCTGGCTTAGATAGATCGTTCACGGGAATAAAATTAATAAATAAAGCTTTAAATACTGATAAGTCAAAAACCGTTTTAATTGTGTCTGAAAATGATGAATAACATGAAGGTTTTTGTCATATTTGCAGAGGAATTATGCTTGCTTTTAGAAATCCTACTCATCATTATCTTTCAGATTCATTTGAAAGAGAAGATGCTTTAAAATTTACTGCATTTATAGACAATTTAGTAAAAATATTGAGCAAATGTAGGTTAAATGCTAACAAAGTAAATTAAAAATTTACTAATTGTGATGCTAAAATTAAATTATATTTTAAGAAGAGATAGAGATGAAAAATAATTACCTTAAGAAAGTATATAAAATTATTAAATTTATTTTCGTTAATTTGATTGTCTATGGAATAATTGTTGGAGTGATTTGTGGATTAATAGTAACATTTCTTTTTAATACACCAAAAATTAGTTTAATAAACACAATTGTAAAAAATGAAGATGATGAATTCTATTGTGAATTTATATATGAAAATAAAGGTCAAAGCCCTGCAATTAATATTGAATATATAATAAAGTATGCAATCTTATATAAAAATGAAATAATTTGTAATAGTGAGCTTCAGAAAAAGCAAGGAAAAACTGAAGCAGGAGACGTGCTTGCGTGTAGGCATAGTATGGAAATCACGAAAGAAGGAAAGGATATTTTTAAAAATAGTGAACTGCTTATCCTGTGTAAAGTAAAATATGAAGATACCTATAAGATTAGAAATTTTATAAATACAAGAGTATTAAACAATCAATATTATACATATAGGTTGGCATTTTATGATATTTCAAAAAAAGAAAAATATCTATCAATGTTAACACTCGAAAAAAGAAATGAATTTAAGGAAATAATTGATGAATGGATAGAAGAATAAGAAGTACATTTTGATATGAATTGATTACTCATATTTAGTAATTAAGTAAACTATTTGGTTAGAATAAGAGTAGGGAGTATATATATATTGATAAATAAGGGAAAATAGCCAATTTCACATTATTTATAATGTTGCAGGTAAGTTATAATAAACTCCTTTAGTTTATAGATGTTTCGCATATCTTTGATAATCTGGTTCCAATCAAAAAAAGATAGGAGAGGAATGGAAAATATGAAATTATATAAAATTAATTTATCGAAAGCTGAATTATTATATATCCCAGAAAAAGAATTGGAATTTTTTATACAATTAATGAATTTTTTTAATGAAGCAAACATTTTACAAAAATTAATGGTTATTTCTGGTAATTCTAGAGAAGAAGCATCCCAGAATAGAATTGTAGGGCGAAGCCTTAGTTCTCAAGGATTGTTTTTTATGAGAATCCAAGCAGGAAAATTATATGAAGGATGGAATATGCTTGATACACATTTTTTTAATAATAGAACATTTTCTCAAGAATATAATGAAAAAGGTTCTTCTCAGAGCAAGGAAAGTCTGTCTAAACTAAGAGAATCTTTTGGTAGAGGTAATTTATTAAAAAATATACGAAATATTTATGCTTTTCATTATTCAAAAGAATCTTCAAATAATATGATAAAACAAATTAAAAATGCACCTGATTCAGAAAAATTTGAATTATATTTTTCAGAAGAATATGGTAATTGTTTTTTTTCAATTTCACATGATTTACTAAATTCATCAATTCTGGAAGATATCAAACCTGGTAATTGGCCCAAAGCCATGAATGATTTTTTTCAGGAAATATTAGATATCACAAAATACTTTTTAGATTTTTTGCAAGATTGTATAAGAGTTATTTTTGAAAAATATCTAGAAAAGAAATATGAAGAAATTCAAATACCAGATCCATTAAGCATAAACGATATTACATTACCTTTTTTTGTAAAAAGATAATTTTATATACTAAATCGACAATTCGATAACTTTTTCTAATTTATATTAAGAGGGTTTATAATTAATAATATCAAGCACAAATTATTTCTTCTAATTTCAGATACACTTTCTCCGTTTCCTCCCTCATACAAAAGTTGCGAAAATCGTCCTGTCTGGGGAGCCTGACCATTTCCAGCCCTTTGGCATTTGCTGAAGGGCTTTTTTAGTGCGCCCAGCATGGGTGATTACTTGTCGGTGAAAGTCCGATATGGGG
>CAZWFH010000136.1:0-4565 GCA_964632105.1 uncultured Atribacterota bacterium | reverse complement strand
AATATTACTCCGATATTTGTTTCATTTAAAATATAATAACATTTTTTTAAATTAAGTAATAAAGAAAAATCTTTTAAAGTTGCAAAATAACTGGGCGAGCTATCTTCTTACCCTTATAATTTATTTCAATCCTGGGCCATTCAGGGTCATCGGTAATTATTTCATTTTCGGTTTCATTCACAATAATAGTATCCTCACTTTTCGTCCCTTTAATGGAAGGATTCCAGGCAAAAGCTTGATTTGGTTGAACAATTTGGGAGGAATCGGGAGTGGCTATATAGTCTCTGGTTTCATAACCGGCAGCTCCGCCTTGATGGTGAAACTTCCATTCATCCGGATAACCGACTTCTTTATAAGTATCAATAGCATTCTGAAAAATATCAGCAATTTTCACACCTATTTTAGTATTTAAAATAAAACTTGCATCTACTTTAGCTACCGACCATAATTTTTCTTTTAACTCCTGGGAAATTAAGCCAAAATGCACAAAACGAGTCATATTTACGATTAACCCATCTCGCTCAGCACAAACAACGACCATAACATATTTTCTAATTTCTTTATCTTTGGGGATAGGGTGGCGATAGGCGAAAATTCTTTCATCAGAACCAATCAAAATTAAATGGGGGTTAATATTTTTAGACCAAAGATTTTGAGCCAGTTTACCCCTAATTTCATTTTCTGTCTCTCCCGGTCTTATATTTTTACAAATTTTTGATACGATTTTAGAAGTTTCTTTACCTAAAATCCTGTACCTTTTTATCTCGCCGGGCAATAAGGAAAAATGTAACTGTTTGATCTCTTCTTGTAAATTATTCACCCCAGGCAGATAACAGTCACCACCTAAAGAATAATCCTTCACAAAATTATTTAATAAATCTTTTTCGTACCACTGGTTAGTTACAAATTGAAAATATCTTTCGCTTAATTTCTCTTCTCTTAATATCCGCTCCGCTTCAATATTGTTGGTTGAAACCAAAATTTTATCTTTTAAAACAATTAACTTAACTGCCCCCTCTTCACTGGTATAAACAATCCTATTTTCCATGCCGCCAGTTAACCAGGCAATATTACTATTTTTAACCAGAATAAGACCATCTAATTTTTTATTTTTTAGTAGATGATAAATCCTATTCCTTTTGACTTTTAATTCATCCATAAATGTTTCCCTTATTATTTCAACTCTATTACTTTAGCTCCTTCGGCAGGTGGGGTTACATATATATCCGGGTTAATACCAGTAATTTTTTTATACTCATTCTTAATATTCTTCTTAAAAGCATCAAGATAATTTTTTTCTATTAAGTTTACAGTACAACCTCCAAAGCCAGCACCTGTCATCCTGGCCCCCAAGACTCCTTCCTGTTTTAAAGATAAATCAACCAAGAGGTCCAATTCAGCACAACTTACTTCATAATCATCCTTAAGGCTTTGGTGTGATTCTATCATCAATTGACCAAAAGCAGAATAATTCTCCATCCTTAAAGCCTGTACCCCAGTTTGAACCCTATAATTTTCTGAAATTACATGCCTGGCTCTACGGGCAGTAACTTCCGGTAATTGCGCCTGATATTTTTTATATTCATCTATGGTAATATCTCTTAAAGCTCGTATCTCGCGGTTTAATTTATGCTTAAAAAATTCGGTAGCCATTTTGCATTCTTCTTTTCTTTTATTATATTCAGAATTAACCAACCCTCTTTGAACCTTGGAATTACAAATTACTATTTGATAATTGTGGTTTTTAAAAGGGATTAATTCATAATCATTAGATCTACAATCAATAAAAAGGGCATAATTTTTTTGGCCCAAACAGGAAACATATTGGTCCATAATGCCACAGGCTACACCTACAAAATTATTCTCTGCTCTCCGACAGAGATGAGCCATTTCTACTGGTTCAATTTCTAATGAATTTAATTTTGCCATAGTTAAGGCAGTAACCACCTCTAAGGCGGCAGAAGAACTCAAACCTGCTTTTTGAGGAATATTACTTATAAAAATAATATTTGCTCCCCGTAAAATATATCCTGCCTTTTGTATTTCACCCATCACGCCCATTAAGTAATTGACCCAGGTATCTTTTTTAAGGGGAGTTAGAGCATCTAAAGAAAATTTGATTTTAGTCTTATAAACCAGGTCGAAAACTTGAACCAGTCGATCATCTCTTAATTGACCCAGCATAATTATCTTTTTTCCGATAGCCATAGGAAGAACAAATCCCTCGTTATAGTCAGTGTGTTCACCAATTAGATTAACTCTCCCGGGGGCAGAAAAAGCCCCTTTAACCAAACCAGTATCAGTAAATTTTTCATTAAATATCTTCCAAAGTTTATTCAAATCTTGCACCGAAATCTCCTCTTTATCTTATGTTAAATCCAATTATGTCTATAATTAATTTTCCAGTCAATCTTGTTTTAATTCGAAAAACTTTAATAAGAAATTACTCCATCAGGTGGCGTATTCCTTAGTTCTTGAGCTTTTTCTTCAGGTAAACAATTATTAATAAAAGCTCCGGCCCCTATTTCACTCCCGGCTAAATATTTAAGTTTGTCTTTTGTGCGATAAGGTGGATAGAATTCAATGTGAAAATGAGAATATTCTTTACCTGTCCCATTAGTTGGTTGTTGGTGAATAGACATGATGTAAGGGAAGATAAAACCAAAAAGATTATCAAATTTCATTAATATTGTTTTTAAAACTGCCGCTAAATCAATTTCTTCTTTTTCGGAAAAATCATTAAAAGAAGGAAGGTGTTTATTAGCATAGATGTGCACCTCATAAGTGTAGGAAGCAGAAAAAGGCACCAGCGCGGTAAAAGAATCATTACTAATAATAATTCGTCTGCCACCTTCTTTTTCTTCTTTTAAGGTCTTACAGAAGAGACATTCCCCCTCTTTTTCTAAATATTCTTTACTGGAATCCAGTTCCTGTTCGATAACGGGCGGAATAAAGGGATAGGCATATATCTGGCCATGAGGGTGATGAAGAGTCACCCCTACTTCCTCCCCTTTATTTTCAAAGATAAAGACATAATCGATATAATCTTTACCCCCTAACTCCTGATAGCGGTCCCTCCACACTTTTACCAGCTTAATATAACGGCTTAAGGGTTTCTCTGACATAATCCCATCATGGTCAGAAGCAAATAGAACTACCTCACAAATTCCCTGAGCTTTACCATGTTTAAAGAATTTAGAGTCTTTTTCAGTTACTTCTGGTGAGTCTTGTTGCAAAGAAGGAAATTTGTTTTCAAAAACCACTATATCATAATCTTCCGCCGGTACTTCCGTAGACAAACCTCCCTTTTTTGTAGGACAGAGAGGACAATAATCCTTCGGAGGTTTATAAGTCCTATCCTGTCGATGAGTGGCTATTATTATCCATTGCTTCAGAATGGGATTCCATCTCAGCTCTAACATCCCTGCCCTCCTTTTCTTCTTCAGTATCAGTAAATGTATAATAAATTAAATAACGACCATCTTCTTTTTTAATTCTTTTCTTATGTATTTGCATAAAAATTTCCTTCCTTATATCAATTCCATATTATTTTTCACAAATTATTTTTAGTTGAAATATTTTAAAAGTCCAATGATTAACTTTTTATATCTCTTAATCATTTCTCTTATTTTCCTTCTCAAGAATAATTAATTTACTATCAAAATCACCTTTTAAATCAACTTTCACTCCTATTTCTTTTAAAGCCTTACCGCTTAAAATTACTTTTTTATTTCCATTTTGATACTTATATAAGGAGAAAAATCTTCTTTGATTATCTGTTCAAAATTATCAAAGGGTAAATCTTGTTGCAGAAGCGCTCTTGGGTAATCACTAATATAGGGAAATTTTTCTCCCCAATAAAGATGTTGTAAATTTTTATCTTCATCTACCTCTATTACATAAGCTGTATTTTTAGTTTCTAAAAACCATTTTTTTTCATCGTTTAATATTTTAATAGACGATTTCCTCGCTCCATCTTCTATGCTATAAATTTTTAACTGGCACAGTTTCTTCTTGTATAGCAATAATGCTAATTATAATTTCAGCAGCTGGCAATTCATTAACATAAGCCTTTAAACCTATTTTCCCGGGTTCACGACCTGCCTGAACAAATATCGCTCCCCTCCCCGCTTCCAAGCTAAAAGGATTCTCACCAATTAACTTACCGGGACCTGACATTTCAAAAAAAACAGGATGATGAGACAAATGTAATATTTGACTATTTTTATCTTGTAATTCAATTACAACTCTTACACAATCGGCTCCATCAGCAGTTAATTCTGTATAATCGGGCTTCAATACTAATTTATCAGGCCTGCCAAAGGGATAAATTTCATGTTGAGCTACTTCCTTGCCACTTATTTTTCCTATTGCTTTCAGACTAGTAATGTTACCTGCTCCCCATTTTGCTGCCCATTCATATAACATGCAATTTTTAAAAACAAAGGGAGGATGAGGTAAATTTGAAAAATTAATTCGATCAGGTTTAGCAGAATTTATATATTTTTCACCTACATATAAATCAATCTCATCACAATTACTAAAGATAATGATTTCATCTCCAT
>CAZWFH010000135.1:0-4590 GCA_964632105.1 uncultured Atribacterota bacterium | reverse complement strand
ACCAGCAAATATTTTCATTGTAGGCCAATTCTTCCTAATGTTTTGGAGAGACTTACTCAGGATGTGCCTTTTAAAAAACCTTGTCTTCCCCGTTTTACCAGAACTAACCTTGAAGTATATAAAAGGTGGTCTAGTTTTCATAAAGGCATTCAGGGTAGTTTCATCATAATCAACGGTCACTATCGGTACAGCCGGTACTCTTATATAATCTGCATAATTTAAATTACCTCTGACTTTCTTAACATTCTCACAATTAAGGCAGCTATGATGATCATTCCTGTAAATATATCTTGCAAGAAATAGGGAACATTAAGTATCGTGAGACCGTTTGCAAGGATACCTATTATCAGAGCACCAACGAATGTTCCCCAGATATTTGCTTCTCCCTCCTTAAACACTGTTGTACCAAGAAATGCGGCTGCATATGATTGTAATAAATATCCACCTCCTGCTGTCGGATGAGCAGAACCGAGTTTTGAAGCTAAGACTACTCCAGCTATGTTACTGTGCAAAGCTGCTATTATAAAAACAATGATTTTCACCTTGTTGATTTCTATCCCTGAATAGCGAGCAGCAATTTGGTTTCCTCCCACAGAGTAAACTGCCCGACCAAATATAGTTTTAGATAACAAATACCATGAGAAGAAAATAAGTAAAAGCATTATTATACTTGCTATAGGTATTCCAGCAACTGATTGTTGTCCAATAATTAAAAAACTATCTGGGATTCCTGAGAAAATGATCGTACCCTTACTACACCAAAATGTTATTCCTCCTAAAGACGTGGCAGTAGCTAATGTTGTCACAAAGGATGGTAATTTCAGTTTTGCCACCAGTATCCCATTAAATAGTCCAAACCCCAGACATAAACCCATCGATAGAAGTATTGATAGCCACGGAGTTATACCGGAAACCATCATAACAGCAACAGATACTCCGGTAAAAGATACAATGCTTGCAAAAGATAGATCAAATTCTGAAATCGTCAATATATATGTAGCACCAATAGCTACTATCATAAGGATCGAAATCTGTTGTGTTATATTTATGAAGTTTCTCACGGTAAAAAAGATAGTCGGTCTCAAAGCACTAAATAATATTATAATCCCGAAGAGTGCAAGAAGTGTTCCATATTTTTTAAGTAGTAGCTTCAGCATAATCACCCTCCATAACATAGATTCAAAATTCTTCCTCGATCTATCTGCTCACTTTGTAGAAAACCAGAAATTGCTCCTTCTCTCATTACCATGACTTTATTTGGATTGATCTCAATCATTTCCTCAATATCTGAAGATATAACGATAATACCATGTCCTTTTATCGCAAGACTATGTATCAGGTAGTAGAGATGTCGACGTGCGCCCACATCAACACCAACAGTAGGTTCGTCAAATATAAGTAGAACAAAATTTTTCATCAACCATTTAGACAAAACAACTTTCTGTTGATTTCCTCCACTTAGTAGCTCGACAGAATCTTCTATTTTACGATAGCTCACTTTGAGCTTTTTCATAATTTTAACGGCATTGGTTCGGAACTTTTGGTCTTTAAAATAACCAAATTTTGCAACATATTGCAAGAGGTTCGGAAGTGCAAGATTGTCTAAGATAGAGTATCTTAAAATCAAACCTTGATTCATACGATCTTCAGGAACTAACGCAACACCTACCGAAACCGCATCTGCGGGATTGCAAGGTTTAAAAGGTTTACCCATCAAAGTCATACTGCCTTCATATTGCGTCCTTATGCCGAATAGGACCTCTGCAACTTCTGTTCTTCCTGAACCTTGAAGACCATATACACCAAGGATTTCACCCTCACGAAGGTTAAAAGTAACTTCTTTTAACTTATTTGGTATGCTGAGATTCTCAACTTCTATTATTGTATTTTTACCTATTTCTGACACAGGAAAAATTGATTCTTTTCTTTCTTCGCCAATTATTTTTGTTATAAGTTCTATACGAGATATCTTTTCTTTAAGGCCTTCATATACTTTTTTGCCATCTCTCAGGACTATAATTCTATCACAGAGTTTGAATATTTCATTTAATTTGTGAGATACGTAAATAATTGCAGTACCTTGTTTGCTTATTTTTTGGACCGTTTCAAAGAGCAACTGCACTTCTTCATCTGATAAAGCTGCAGTTGGTTCGTCCATAACAAGTATTTGCATATTTTTCACAAAGGCTCTTATAATTTGCACCATCCATTGATCAGATATACTGAGATTCTTGATTGACATAGTTGTATCCAATGAGAAATTGAAGGATTTACAGATTTCTTCAATACGTTTTCTCATAGTAGTTTTATCACAGACACCTAATTGCTTAGTTATCCATCTGCCTAAGTACGCATTGTCCACTACATCAAATACAGGTACCATATTTAGCTGTTGATGTACAAAGGCCAAGCCATATTTGCTTGCATCCCAGGGATAATTCAAATAAACTTCGGAATCATTAATAAAGATTCGACCCTGGACAGGTCTATATATCCCTGCAAGTATTTTCACTAAAGTTGATTTTCCAGCCCCGTTTTCTCCAACAAGTCCAATTATTTCACCTTCTTTTAGCGTGAGAGATACATTATCAAGAGCTTTTACTCCCGGAAAACTTTTCGAAATACCCTGCATTTCAAGAATAACTTTGCCATTTCCCTTCATCTAAATCTATTTCCCTCCTAAAGGTGCTGCACCTTATTTTGGTGCAGCACCACTCTAATTTGTTTTATTTATATAGCACGAACTTCCTACTCATTGCAAATAGTCAATAACGTTACTCTGCGTTATAAGAGGGCTGGGGGCATAAAATATTCTCTCTAAAATTTTCTCACCATCAAAAACTTTTTTGATCTGTTCGACCAGGATCTTTGCCATTTCGACAAAGTCTTGCTTTACTGTAGCTTTTATTGGGGAACCTTTTTTTATCATTTCAAGTGCCTGTTTATTCCCATCAATCCCGGTAACAATTATTTCATCCTGTCTTCCCGCCTCGATAATTGCAAGAGCTGCACCTATTGCAGGCTCATCCCAAGCTGCCCATACCGCATCTATTTCACCCTTTTGGGGATGGGCAAGCAGTATACTTTCCATCGCCTTTTTCGCATCTTCAATTGGTCCTGGAACTTGAACAAAGTGCTCAGCAATAACTTTTATTCCAGGATTTGAATTTGCCATAGCATCGAAAATAATTTCCCTTTTTCTGACACCTGGGTGAGCGGAATGATAGAATTTTACCACATTTCCCTTTCCTTCAAGTCTATTGAACAAATATGAAGTAATTTGTGCTGACAAGACATAGTTATTAGACGTTACGTTACAGACCATTCCCTCAATGTACCCAGCATCTCCACCAAACACAGGGATACCTGCTTCACTTGCCATTTTTATCTGTTTTCCGAGCTGATTCGGATCGCCCATTCCCATAACTATAGCATCAACTTTTTGTGCTATGACATCTTCCCATCTATTTGCAAGTGCACCGAAGTCACCTTTTGTATCAATCACAACTACCTTCCAACCTTCTTCCTCACCAAATTCCTCGAATGTTCTTATCATTGTATTAGTTGTAACTGACGCAAGATATGGCGTTAGAACTGCAACTACTTTTTCCGCTCCCTGTGCTACAAAACCCAATGAAGACACAATCAATACAGCAATAATTAATAAAAACAGTACTTTTTTCATAAAAAACACCTCCTATTTATTTTCCTAAAACAAGAATCGGGATTTTTATCCCACCTACTACTTTCAAATTTTTTAACTAATATACGTTCACCCCCTTCTCTCTTTTTTTCTCTCTCTCTGGACTATCTTATTACATTCACGGCACAATTAATTCCGAAGTTTATCACTCACACTATGTTAAACATAATACAATACACTGGAACCAAGTTCCCCTTATTAGCTAATTGTAAAAATTTTTCTTTGTTGAGATAATATATCTTACCCATCATTATCAAACATCTCCTAATATTTAAATTTGATAAATAACATACAACAAAATAATAAAAAAACTCTTCGCCCCTAATTTAATTACCGAATTAATAGGGACGAAGAGTTTTTATCCGCGGTGCCACCCTGCTTGAGTCTAATAACATAACCATAAAGTGATCTGGTTAATAGACTCCACTTAATTTAATAGGGTACAGACAATAATTATAACCACTAACTAAAACAAAAAACCTTCCATCTCTCAGAGACGAAAGGTTAATTTCCGTGGTGCCACTCTAATGAAATTTTTAATGGCAATAAAAATTTCACTCATAAAGATATAGGCTATATCAGTTATATACCAATACCCTTTTCCTTCTCACGGTGGAAAAGTCCGTCAAAACTTACTTGAACCATTTACGTCCTTTCAGTTTGAAGCTTGTGGGTCCATTTCGCAAATCCTCTAAATTCTTTATGTCGCCTCTCACCATAAACGACTCTCTGTAACATTTTGTAAGAACTTAATTTATCAACTCCGCTTCGGTCAAATAAATTCAACTCCTACCCTGTATGTAGAATTTTGTAATTTGCTACTTCTCCCGCGTTTTGCCTTTGGCCATTATTAATTTTCCTTTTAGATATTATAACACATATGTCAA
>CAZWFH010000134.1:0-4604 GCA_964632105.1 uncultured Atribacterota bacterium | reverse complement strand
GGTGCAAAGCAGAATAAAGATGCTGGAAAAAATGCAAATAGTAAAAATTGATAAATCACCAAAAAAAGCAGCCATCTATTTTCCCAAATGTCCCCGCAGTGGGGATAAAGTAGTGAACGTAGAAAACTTGGCTAAAAAATATGAGGAAATTCCTGTATTCAGTGGCCTAAATTTTACCTTACACCGTGGCGAAAGAGTAGCTCTGGTAGGGATAAATGGAGCGGGCAAATCTACCCTTTCCCGATTAATCAGCAAAAGAGAAAGTCCGACTGCCGGTAAAGTACATTTAGGACATAGAGTAAATCTGGCTTTCTTCTCTCAAGAGAGCTCCCAAAATCTCAACTATAATAATTCTATCTGGGAGGAGATATCCGCCGAATCAAGTTCTATGACTTCCGGAGAAAGGAGAAATTTGTTAGGGGCTTTCCTCTTCTCCGGTGATACTATTTATAAACCGATTAGTGTTCTCTCCGGAGGAGAAAAATCCCGTCTGGCTCTGGCAAAAATTCTGATGCAGGAATCTAATTTTCTGATACTCGATGAACCGACTAATCACCTGGATATAATAACTAAAGAATTGTTTCAGCGAGCTTTATTAAAATATTCGGGAACCATACTAATTGTTTCTCATGACCGTTTCTTTTTGGACAATCTGATTACCCGGGTAATTGAAATACGTGATGGACAGATTTATGATTATCCCGGGAACTATTCCTACTTTATAGAAAAGCGGGCTCAATTGCTGGCAGAAACTAATGATGTGGATTTATATATCAAAAAAACAGAGCAACCGAAACAAAGAGCAAAAACTTTTGATAAACTGAGAAAAAAGAAAGAAGCAGAAGAACGAAACCGTATCTACCGACAAAACAAAGATATTTTGGATAAATTAAAATCAGTTGAAGAAAAAATAAAGTTTTTAGAAGAAGATAAAGCTAACATTGAGAGTCAACTGTGTAACCCGATAGTCCTGAATGATTCAAAGAAAGTACAAACCTTGATGATTAATTTAAAGAAATACAACCAACAACTTACCACCCTAACAAAAACCCGCGAAGATCTTATCCAAAAAATTAAGGAAATCTAACAATATCTTTTAAGTACCAGCCTTTAACAAATTTCCTGTAGGGGTTTGATTCATCGAATCTGCAACTAAACAATATTATACTTGCAAAAATGTGTAATAAGTAGTAATTTTATTACCTACATCAGCACTTTTCCGCAAGTCTTATTATTCTATAAAGTAAGCAAAAACCCTCTTTTAATGCACTTCTGAAAGCCTTATAAAATAAGGGTTCTGAGAGAAAAACGCCGAGGACGTTCGTAGGCGCATTTTTTTGGGTTGACCTATACTTTACCCCTCGAAAATCGCCCTTTTTTCATTAAATTTTCGAATGTTCAAAAGCTGAAAATGGCTATTTACAAGGGTTTCAGAGTTTCGGAGAGGTCAAAAAAGGCTAAAAAAGACGTCGTAATTGCCTTTTTTCGAAAATTGAGGCGCGTTTAAAGGCACTCTCCGTGCGTTTTTGGGGCATTCCTGAGGGGGGTCTGAAAGCCTTTAAAACAAAGGGTTTCAGAGGCTGATAAAAACCCTCATTTATTCCCAAAGAACCGTTCCCTTTACATCCTATGAACTTGACAACAATTCACTTTGTTTATATTTCATGTTATAATAAGTAACCTAAAAGGATCACTAATAGAATGCCGCTCTATACTTCCTTAAGGAGAATGAAATTATATATGGTAAATAACAATTATTGGCTAAAAATTGCTAATTACGATTTAAAAACAGCAGAGGCAATGAATTAAACCCTTTAAATATTGCTGCGAGATATCCTGACCAGCAATTAGACATAATTAAAGAATTAGATTTTGATTATTCCTCCAAACTACTTGAAAATACAAGGAGATTATTTAAATGGTTAAAGACAAAGCGGTAATAATAAATAAAATTAGAAAATATATTAAAGCTTTAGAAAAAAATATTACAATATATAAAGTAATTCTTTATGGTTCATGGGCAAATGGAAAGCCTGATGAATTTAGCGATATAGATTTGGCTATTTTTTCTCCTGACTTTGGCAAACATAAATTAAAAGAACTACAATTGCTTTCAAAGTTATCCTGGGAAATTGATGAATCAATAGAAGCTATACCTTATTCTTCTAATACATTACTTACTCAAAATCCTAAAAATTTTGCGCATAAAATTATAAAAACAGGAGAAACTATTTATGATAGGGCTTTAAAGCATTAAAAGTTTAAAAAGTACAACCAATATCATCCCCCCACCTTTTGACCAAAGTAATTTTGATAATTTATTTAAGAAGTGGATTTAATGGCCTCAATATTTGACATTTAATTTTTCTTCAATGCTGTATGCTGTTATCATCTTTTGTTTAGCTTCACCTATTTCATGATTGACTTTACTTTTTTATTCAAATCTTAAAGATGCCTGCAAATAAGCTGAGTAATCCATCTTAAAAAGCTGGCCAATCCCAGTTAAAGAAAGTGAAGTAAAATGCTTGACTAGATAGATGGCCCGCTACCAAAAGTGATATTGCGATAGGATTGCTGGAGAGGGTCTTTCATATCCTGATGTTGAACAATATATCCTTTACTCAAAGTTATTGTAAAAAATTTCTCAACAATTCAAACTAAGTTTGGCTTTTTAGTTAAGTTAAAATCCAAAGTTGACTTTTATTCATTTTAAATTCTTATGATAAATATGATTATGCTCTTCCAGGTGCTTCTAAACTCTAGAACTTTTTCTTTTAATAATTCATACCATTTCTTCTGAGAAATATTTTATCCTCCTTTAATCTCCCTGTATTTATTCTGTCATCCTCTTTTTTAGGGAAATTATTAAACCATATACAGATATTGATATTAAAGGCAGATGCAATATTCCATTCCACCATAAAATACTGGGAAACATAATAAAATTGGTTAAAATATTATAAAAGCCTATAATTACTCCTACCAGACTGGTCACCCTCAATGTAACCAAATTAATTCTGGGGTAATATAGAATAAGCAGGGAAATATATACCGGGGTCATCATACAAAAAGTTAGACCAGCTTCATTGGTAAGCAAGTAAAGGATATTGAAGTCCGGCCCCATCGTCTCTGGGTTTATTGGATACCAAAAGGCAAGAAAAGCAAGAGGAATAATCCAATACTTCTTTGATAATCTTGTTGGTGAGGTAAAATCGTTTTTTTGTATTGCTGCTTCCCAGATCCAAAAAAGAGCAACCAGAAAAAACATAACTATATTTATGGTGATAATTGCTAAACCATACCTTTCAGTAAAGGCAATATTTTGTAGAAAGGCAAAAAGAAAATATATTGAAACTACATAGATATTAAAAATGCGAGTAACTCTATTTTTAAATAAGATTATACAGATAATCAATGCAATAGGAAGAATTTTAAAAATGAGATAAAAGGAAGGTAAGTTATATACCAAGGAATGGCTAAGTACCTCTCCTATGAACTTTCCCGTTTCTGCTACCTCAAATCCCTTTGAGGCATAGGGTGGAATAAATTGTATTAAAATAAAGATTAGGAAAAACCACCATTTTCGAGTTATTAACTCCAATTTTCTTTGCATCTTTTCAAGATTTTTCATAGACATATATTTTCTCCTTTTCATTTTAATATAGTTTAGAGAAAGATTGCTTGCCTGGTCGTAAATCATTTTAAAGTTAAAGGGGTAGAGTCTCAACATTTGACATATTGTAATTTCTTAAAATATGATAAAAGCACAATAAAAACCTGCCAGATAGCCGTCCCTTGTTTTTTTTCAAAACATTAATTATTTTAATAATGGAAGTGAAAAAGATAAGCTCCTTTATCAGTCAATTTAAAACCATCCCCATTGTTTTCTATTGTTCCCAATAACTTTCCAACCTTCATTTCCCACGGAAACTCAAAATCAAGGTCTTTATTGAATAATTGAAAAAAATTATTCTTATCAATATCTAAATTATAACAGCTCCAAAACAACCAATACAAATATCTTGCCCGTTCAGAAAAATCGAATATTAAAGCAGTTGGAATTCTGTTATCATCCAGGGTGTTTATATATTCGGTTACCGAATCAAACTTGTATTTATTCATTTTATGAATTTCACCATCAATTTTACAATAGAATTTGCTGGTGAATATGGTTTGCTTAATGATAACTTTCACCGGTTTTTGGTGACCATTATCATTCAACATACCATGAAGTATCAAAATGCCATATAACCCTTTTATCTGATCCTGCTTAACGTCATCGATAATTAAAGAATATTCCATGGTATAAAATAATGATCTCTTTTCTGCTCTGATCACATGATTTTTATAACGGAATACCTGGTGAATTGAAAAAATTGTTTCCATTCTGACTACCTTTCATAAAGATTTATTCTGCAAACATTATTTAAATGGCAGATAAAATTGTCTAAATGCTTTGGCTATCCTTACATATTTATATGTTTATATTTATATAATACGACACCAATTTCTAAAATCCTCTTTTTGGTGACGAATTCCCGCTTGCAGAAGTGATTGATTCGATAAATACCTCACCACCAAGAGCGATACTTATGATAGGATTG
>CAZWFH010000133.1:0-4612 GCA_964632105.1 uncultured Atribacterota bacterium | reverse complement strand
GGAGAAGCAACCCCAAACGGGGATTGCCGCGCTCTGATAAATCAGAGCTCGCAATGACATAGAACGTAATAAACTAACAACTGAAAACTTTAAGTTAATTTTTCTTATCTAAAAACTAAAAACCGTGAACTTGTATCTTGTATTTAAAACTAACGACTAATATCTCTTGTATTTTATATTTTTCTTACACTTATTACCCGCACCTATACGCTAAACGCTGTACGCTATACTATATACTAACGACTATTCACTAGCGACTAACGACTAATTTAATTGGTCAATTATCTTTCACTTGTATTCATATATCTTTTTAATATTATATTTTTTTATCTTATAATAAAAACTTCTCAGGCTGATTCCTAACTTTTTTGCCGCCTTTAAACTATCCCCATTGGCAGCCTTTAAAGCATTTATCAGGGCTATCCTTTCCGTATCATCTTTTATCTTCTTTAAACTATTTTTATCTAAATTATAATCAATTAAATTGCCAGGTCCAGAACTAATAGCTGGTTTTTCTTCGATTGCTTCAACTTTATTTAATCCAATTAAAGGAGGAATATGTTTGGGTAAAATTAATTCTTCGCTCAATTTTATATTTATTACTGCTCTTTCAATTACATTTTCTAATTCCCTTACATTTCCCGGCCAGGAATAACTCGATAATATATTTAATGCTTCCGGTAAAATCCCTTTTATGTTTCTTCCAAAATCTTGATTAAGTTTTCTTATTAAATTATTAACCAAGAGAGACATATCTTCTTTCCGCTCCCTTAAAGGAGGGATGTAAATAGGGATAACATACAATCGGTAATAAAGGTCATCTCTGAATCTTCCTTCTTTTACTGCATTTTTTAAATCAATATTAGTTGCTGAAATTATCCTAACATCCACATTAATAGGACTTCTTCCTCCTACTCTTACAATCTCTTTTTCTTGAAGCACCCTCAATAACTTAGCCTGTAGATTCAGGCTCATCACTCCGATTTCGTCTAAAAATATAGTTCCTTTGTTGGCCTCTTCAAACAGTCCCTTATTCCCGGTCTTCTTTGCTCCGGTAAATGACCCTCCTTCATAACCAAAAAGCTCACTTTCTAATAAAGTATCCACCAAGGCAGAACAGTTTACCCGAATAAATTGTTGATTTTTTCTTTTGCTGACATGATGAATGGCATGAGCAAAGAGTTCTTTCCCGGTTCCGCTTTCTCCCTGAAGTAGAACGGTCGCTGGAGTTTGGGCAGCCTTTCTGGCTTGTTCTTTAGCGACAACCATACCTCTGCTTTTTCCAACAATATCTTCAAAAGTATATTTTGATTCTAAATGTCTAACCCTTTGTTTAACCCGTTTCAACTCTTCGTTTAAATATTCAATCTCAGAAACATCATGTATCACTGCCACGCTACCCTTTAATACTCCATCTACTATTACAGGCGCAACATTCACTATCACCTCTTTGCGATTAGGTCCAACTCTCATCCTTACACCATGTACCGGTTTCTTGGTTCTTAGTACTTTTAAATGCATACTTTCACCCTCATCAGCAATATCAATGGTAGGCGGTTTTCCTAAAACATCCTCTTCGATTAAACCAGTAAGCCGGGTATAAGCGGGGTTAATAATGGTATGTAAACCATTTTCATCTACTACTGAAATAGCATCATCGGTAGAATAAATTATGGCTTCTAAAGTACTCTGGATTTCTTTTTGTTTGGTAAATTCTTTTTTCCATTTATCTTTATTTGTATTAATCTTCTTTTTCATAAATAAATAACCTTATACCAATTAATCTATTAAGTTAGCAATTGAGTTTGTTTTAGTTACAAGGGCGTATGCAATACGCCCCTACTTTTTTCTTTCTCTATCTCTACGCTGTACGCTGTACGCTCTACGCTATTTTATCTCTCTAACATCTTCTGGGCATGCTGGATAGTAATTTCACTCATCTGGCTTCCGTCTAACATTCGGGCAATCTCTTCAACTCGCTCTTCCCCTCTCATCTCTATTAATTTTATCCCAGTCTGATTATTTAAAATATATTTTTCAATATAAAAATGTCTCCCGGCTCTGCAGGCTATTTGAGGTAAATGAGTGACACAGATTACCTGTCTCTTTTTAGAAAGATTCCTTAATTTTTGAGCGATTACCTCACCCAAACGCGCACCTACTCCGCTGTCAATTTCGTCAAAAATTAACGTCGGAACTTGATCAACCTCTGAAAGGATTGATTTTAAAGCTAACATAATTCTCGAAACCTCTCCTCCCGAGACAATTCGGGCTAAAGGACGTAGTCTTTCTCCTACATTGGGAGAGATCATAAACTCAATATCATCTATCCCTTTTAGACCTACTTTATATTTTTTCCCTTCTACTTCTATTCCGTTATCATCTTCGTAATTATTAATTGAAACTTTAAACTGACATTTCTTCATATTTAAATCTTCTAATTCTCTTATCACCATCTCTTCTAAATCCTCGGCAATTTTTCTCCGATTTACATTTAGATGGTGAGAAATAGAAGATATTTTATTTTCCAGAGAATCGATCTCCTCTTTTAACTTTTTTACCTTATCTTCACTATAATCACTGTCTTCTAATTCCTGATACATTTTTTGGCGATATTGCAATATTCCTTCTATAGTGGAGCCATATTTACTCTTTAAACTATTAATCAGATTTAATCTTCCCTCAACTTCTTTTAATTTTTGGCTATCTACTCCTATTTCGTCTTTATACTTTACAATTTCATTAATAATATCCTCAAATTGGTAGCCTATTTCCTTTAAATTTTCTCTTATCTTTTCTATCCGCCGGTCCAAGGAAGAAATCTCCCCTAAATCCGTAGAAACTTCGCTTAAAGAATCTCTTACCGAGACTTGTTCTGATCCGCCTTCGTAGAGAATAAAATTAGCTTTTTCCATGGTCTTAATTATCTTCTCGGCATTTCTTAATACCTTCTCTTCCTCTTCTAAAACTTTATCCTCGTCTTTAACTAAAGAAGCTTTGTCTATTTCTTCTAATTGAAATTTTAAAAAATCTATCCGCTTTAAATTTTCCTCTCTATCTCTTATTAACTGAAATAACTTTTTGCTCTTTTCCCGCCATATTCTATAATTATCAGGTAATTCTTTTCTATATTTAATAATTTTATCTCCACCCAGATTATCCATCAGATCAATATGTTTGGAAGGGTCTAAAAGAGATTGATGATTATGTTGTCCGTGCAAATCAACTAAAGATGTACCAACCTCTTGAAGTGTGGATAAATTTATCAACCGTTGATTAACCCAGCATTTATTCCGCCCCTTCTTATTAACTTCCCGTCTAATAAGCAAATCTCCCTCTTCATCAACAATTTCCGCATCTAAATTTAAATTACTTATCAATTCTTTTTCTTGTGGAGCTAACAGAAACAGACCTTCAACTACTAAACTATCTTCTCTATCTCGAATTAAATCAGAAGCAGCATAACCTCCCAAAATTAAATCTATTGCCTCTATGATAATAGATTTTCCGGCTCCGGTCTCACCAGTTAAAACGTTTAACCCTTCCTCGAATTCAATATTTAATTCTTTTATTAAAGCCATATTCTTTATATTTAACTGAAATAACATTTTTTATCTTATTTACCTCATAGTATAAGTCAATACATTAGTCTATTAGTCATAATGGCTAGTTAGCTGGTTACTTATTTATCTGTCCACTCCATCTTAATTTTTCCCGTAAAACAGCATAAAAACTCTTTTCTTTAAAAGTAATTAAATGGGCTTTATGGTCTGATTTTTTTATTATCACTTCATCCTTTGTTTTTAAAACAAAGCCCTCCTGCCCATCTATAGTTACCATTACTTTTTCTTCGCTTGATTCCAATTTTATTTTTACCTGGTCATTTTCACCAATAATTAAAGGCCGGGCAGATAAAGTATGAGGGCAGATAGGGGTAAGTATTATGGAATTTATATTAGGATCAACAATAGGGCCGCCGGCAGAAAGAGAATAAGCGGTAGAACCCGTAGAAGTAGAGACAACCAATCCATCAGCCGAATAAGTAATAACATAATCATTGTTGACATAAGTAGCCAGGCAGATAATTCGGGCAAAAGCTCCCTTCCCTATAACTACATCATTTAAGGCAGTAAATTTTTTAATCTCTTCTTCTTTTCTTTTCACTGTACAACTTAACATCATTCTCTCATCAATAAAATATCTCCCCTGATACAGTTTCTCTAAAGACTTTCCCAGGTCATTGATGCCAATTTGAGTCAAAAAGCCCAGTCCTCCTAAATTCACTCCCAAAACCGGTATATCTTCAGTAGCTGCCAATCTGGCTGCTCTAAGGAGGGTTCCATCTCCTCCCAAAGAGATTATTAGATCAACTTCTTTAAGAAATTTTTCAGTAGTACAGTTTAATTCTTCTTCCCCTATTTCTTTGCCCATATTTCCTTCTATATACACTTTTAGTTTTTTAGAATTTAGCCAATCAATTATCCTGCAGGCTGTTTCCCGAGTCTTTTCTTTTTTATAATTCACTATTAAACCAACGCTGTCTAATTTCATCTCCATCCTCCTTGAAGCAAATAATATAAGACCAAACTAAAAATTGCTCCTGCTAAAAAAT
>CAZWFH010000132.1:0-4616 GCA_964632105.1 uncultured Atribacterota bacterium | reverse complement strand
TAGTGGGTACTCCAAATTGTATTTTTATTGATATCATGGTAAAATAATTTTGTAATTTAGCTTAGGATAAATATTTTAATATAAATCCGAAAAGTAATAAGGAAATTGGCAAAAAAAATGGAAGTAAAGCTTAAAAATTTAAGTAAATACTTTGGAAAAGTCAAAGCAGTAAATAATTTTAACCTCGAGATAAACGATGGTGAGTTTGTAGCTTTACTTGGACCTTCAGGATGTGGAAAGACCACTACCCTGCTTATGATAGCTGGAATTTATAGGCCAACTACTGGAGATATATATTTCGGGGATGATATTGTAAATGAAGTTCCACCTAAGGATAGAAAAATTGGCATGGTCTTTCAGAGTTATGCCCTTTACCCTCATATGAAAGTATTGGATAATATAGTATTTCCTTTAAAATTACGAAAAATTCCTAGAGAAGAGAGAGAAAGAAGAGCTCAGGAAGTGGCTCAATTAGTCCAGATTGAAGAATTATTAGACAGAAAACCTGCTCAACTCTCAGGGGGGCAGCAACAAAGAGTGGCTCTTTGTCGAGCCCTGGTTAAGAAACCAGAGATTCTACTTTTAGACGAGCCTCTCTCTAATTTAGATGCCAAACTTAGAACTATGATGAGAGCAGAACTTAAGAGATTACAGAAAAAATTAGGTATTACCACAATTTTTGTTACCCACGACCAGGTAGAGGCTATGACTATGTCTGATAAAATAGCCTTGCTAAAGTTAGGAGAACTTCAACAATGTAGCACCTCTGATGAACTATATAATCGACCAGAAAGTTTATTTGTAGCAGGTTTTATAGGAAGTCCCCCCATGAACATTATTGATGTTTTTCTGGAACAGTCAGGTGAGAAATATTTTTTAAAGAATAAAGATATTACCATTGAGATTCCCTTAAAGGTTAGTAAGATTATTCAATCTCGCTCTCGAGACAATGAAATAGTATTGGGTATTAGGCCTGAGGATATAAAAATTGACCACAAAAAGGGAGAAGAGGCGGAAGTTTATGTGGTTGAACCTATGGGGATGCAAGTTTTAGTCACCGTTAAACTTGGAAATCTACAGATTAGAGTTCTTACAACTCCCCCATTCAAAAAAAAGATGGGTGAAAAGGTGAAATTACATTTTAATGAAAATAAGATTCATCTTTTTGATAAAAAAACTGAAAGATCACTACTTTTAAATTAGATATTACTGCCATTCACAAAATTAAGAGGATAAAGAATGGTGAAAGGGCAAATAAATTTACAAGGAGGTGGTAAAAAGAAAAAGAAATCAATCTATATTATTTTAAGGAAAATTTTTCAAATCTTAAAGGAGGAAGAAAATGAAATCTTTAAAAAGTTTAATTAGTTTTGTATTAGTAGTAATTTTTGTTATGAGTGTTGCAAGTTTTGCGCTCGCTCAGGAAGAAGTTAAAACTATTACCATTAAAGCTTGGACGGTGGGACCAGATGATCCCTCTATTACTCGAAAGACTAATTTGGAAGAAGCAGCCGATCGCTTGAATAAATATCTGGAGGCAATAGGAGCAAATATAAGAGTAAAAATGGATGCTACTTTCTGTACTACTAAGTGGGCTGACTTTAAGCGGAGTAATTTATTAGCCCTACAAAGTAAAGACCCAGAAAAAATTGTCGATATAGTTATAACCGGTCATGAAGATATCGGACCTTATGCCATGGCTGATTATATAATACCTCTGGATGATTATGTTGCTAAATACTCTGAAGTATATGAAGACTTTTTCCCGGCTCTCTGGAACTGCGCAAAATTTAAAGGAGAAATATGGGGGATTCCTCAAGACACTGAATGTAGGATAACCTGGTTCCGAAAAGATAAATTACGGGCCTTAGGTTGGAGTGAAGAAGAGATCGAAAATCTACCCATGAAAGTGGAAAAAGGAGAATTCATCCTTGAGGATCTGGCTCAATTAGGTAAAAAGATGGTAGATGCTGGAGTAGTGGAAAAAAGAAAGGGAATCTGGCATCGTCCTACTCCGGGTACCGACTGGTTCCAGTTTATTTTCTCTTATGGTGGAGAAATCTCAGATCCAGAGACTGGTAAGCTGGTAGTAGATAAAAATGCTACTTTGAAAGTTTTACAATATATTAAAAAATTAGTTGATTTAGGAGTAACCCCAGGTGCGATGTCACAGATAGCTTGGAGCGATATTCATACTGCCTGGACAAAAGGAGAGGTTGGAATCTTCCTTACCGGTGGTTCCTGGAACTGGGCCGAGTGGCAAAGAGATCCCTACAATGTGTCTGAGGAAGATGAGTGGAAGAATATTGGATGGTTTCCGATACCTGCTGCAGTTAAAGGAGGAAAACCAGTATCAGTATCTCATCCTATAGTACATCTAATTACTAAGGTTTCACCACACAAAGACCTGGCTTTCTTAATAGTTACTTTAGCTTCCAGTATTGATCTGAATACTAAACATGCATTGGGAAGTGGGCATCTGGCAATTAGAGAATCTCAGTTAGCCTTTAGGCCATATGCAGAAGCAAAATATGCAAAGGAAGTTACCAAGGTATTGAGATATACTAATTTTGCCCCAAATCATGCCAAAGCACCATTTTATTGGGAAACCCTGTTTGAAGCAATTGCGGGAGTAGAAACTGGCGAGGTAGGTCCTGAAGAGGCATTGAATTTCTGGGTTGAGAGGATGAAATCAGAATTAGGGGATCAAGTAATTGTGAAATAGCGAAGAATAGTAAATATATACAGATGGGCCTTCTTTAAATTTGAAGGTCTCTCTGTATATCTGTTTATAGTTAAAATAAGGAGAAAAATATTGGGTGGAAGTGCATATTTAAAGATTTTTTTATTCCTATTACCAGCTATATTATTTACCGTAATCTTCTTTATCACCCCCGCTGTTATAACTACTATTATGGGATTTACCAATATGGACTATCGTTTTCAGTGGAACTTTGTTGGCTTGTATAATTATTTTAAGATGCTTGTTGATCCTTTGGTACCAAAAATAATATTAACTACTTTTGTTTATACCTTTGGAACACTTTTAATTTTTAATGTTGCTTTTGGTTTGATTTTGGCTATATTAACTACCAGTATAAAAGAAAAAAATGGTATATTTTTCAGGACCATCTGGCTTTTACCTCGATTTACACCTCCTGTAGTTTACGGAGTCATTTGGCTTTGGATCTTATCTCCCATGAAGGAGGGGTTACTAAATTCATTCTTAGGATATGATTATATGCCCTGGATTTCAAACTTCCCTTGGCAAGTAATTATTATAACTAATGGCTTTATTGGTGCTTCAATGGGAATGATAATTTTTGCTTCAGCCATAAAGTCGATTTCTAAAGATTATTTATGGGCTGCCAAAGTTGATGGTGCTTCTTGGTTGCAAGAAATAGGTTATATAATTTTACCTATGATCCGTTGGCCTGTAGCTTTTATAACTGCTTATCAAACCCTCTCTTTGTTAACTTCTTATGAATATATATTATTAATTACTGAAGGTGGTCCATATTTCAAATCAACCGTTTGGTCTTTATATTCATATAAGGTAGCATTTAGTTCTTATGCAGGGACCTATGAATTTGGTTATGGAGCAGCGCTGGCTACGGTATTGGTAATTGTAGGAATTATTGCCTCTATATTTTATTGGAGGATATTTAAATTTAAAGAGATGATGGAAGAACCCAAAATTGATGTGGTGTAATGGAGAATAAATATGTTTAAAAAATCCAATAATGAGAAAATAAATAGAAGAAAGAGAAAGGTTAATTTTCGAGAGGTTGGAATTTTTGTCTTTTTAATTATAATTTCAGTTGGAATTGTTCTGGGCTATTTCTGGCTTTTTGCCGGTTCATTTAGCGGAGAATTAGTTTATGGAATTATTCCTAAAGGCTTTTCCCTGAAAAGTTGGCGTTTTCTCTGGGAAAATCCTTTTCCCGGAAATCCTGACTGGCCAAGCATTTGGCCTATTTTATTTAATACCCTTTATCTTGGTTTGGGAGTGACAGTAATAGTAGTATCAGTTTCCACTTTAGCTGGTTATGTAATCTCTCGAATGAAATTTCCCGGAAGATCCTTTTTATTGGCTTCCACTCTTGTTCTTCACGCCTTTCCAGCGATTACACTTTTAATAGCCTTATATTATATTCTTAAAGCACTTAATTTACTCGATACAATAACCGGAGTTGTTTTAGCTAAAGCTGGTTTTTTTACCCCCTTTGGAATCTGGATAATGAAAGGGTTTTTCGATGGAATATCTTGGGATATGGAGATGTCTGCTTTAATTGATGGAGCTACTCGTTTTCAAGCTTGGCATAAGGTAATGTTGCCTATAGTTAAACCAGGAATCGCAGCAATTTCTATATTTTCTTTTTTAATGGGTTGGTCAGAATATATTTTTGTAATTACTTTCAATAGAAGTTACTCCAGTTGGACCTTGACCTCTTATATAAGTGCTATTGTCTCAGATTATAGGTTTAGTGATTATGGCCTTTTAGCAGCGGTTTCTTTATTTTATATGGTGCCAGTTATACTCTTTTTCATATTTACTCAGAAATATTTAATGGAAATTACTTTAGGAGGTATAAAAGGAGGGCGATAAAAACTTT